>JABRWB010000031.1 GCA_039961635.1 bacterium | reverse complement strand
GAGGAGAGCGTTCCGGAGTACAGCGAGCACGGGCGCGACCATGCGCCGGGGTTCGATCCGATCGCGGAGCAGGTGGCGCTGTCCGCGTGCAGGATGGCGCGGCGGCTTGGCGCGAAAGCGATAATCGCGCCGACCGCCAGCGGGTTTTCGGCGCGCAACGTGGCGCGGTTCCGGCCGGGGTGCGCGGTCGTGGCGCCCACGAACAGCCTGGCCGCGGCAAGGCGGCTCGCTCTTTCGTTCGGCGTGATCCCGGTGCTCACCGAGGCGCTGCTCAATCCGGACAAGCCGCTGTGGGAGCACGTCAAAAAACTGCCGGAGATGCCCGAATGCGAAGCGGGGGATTATCTTGTGTTCATCGGAGGAATCCCCGCGGGCAGGAGCGGGATAACCAACTTCGTCAAAGTGGAGCAGGCGGGGGTGTAGGGGGGGGCTAGAATACCGATTCAAAAAAGTTTTTAATTGTCCAAAAAGCTAAGGAGATAGATACCTTAGCGCGTTCAAAAGGTGTGTAAATGCCAAATGTTCTTTTTAGTTCTTTTGTCAATTTACTTTCGTATTTTGGATCACTTCGATCTGGTACATTGGGAAGGTAATACATCACGTAAAATCTCTCTACCTTGCCATCTGTAAAATCGATTCCATAAGAATAAATGCCACGCATAAGTATCCAAATGACCGAGCCTTTAATTTGCCCGATTTCTGAAACGTATGGCAGCCTAAATCCGGCGCTGCTTCCGAGTGCCGCCTTTACAGCGGCTTGATCATCTCCGACCTTTGCGATCCCCGCCAGCGAAATGTCCTGCTCGTAGCGGTGCGATTTAATTTCATTTCCCGACATATCGTATGCCTTTAAGGCAGATGAAATGCTAAATACATGCATTTGTCTACCTTTATACTGCCCATCGTCCCAATCTACTTCTATGTCGGCGAATTTCTTTGAATAATGTGTTTTATATGTGCCGTATGTTGTTGGAATGCCATACCCAAGGTTCCACTCATTGGCAATTAATGACTGCTCGATTTGTGTTATTTCAAGTCGATTTATCTCTTCGGCGTAGATAATAAGTGGAATTGGCATCTCGGTTGTGATTCCATATTCAATGTCGCGAATTTGCTGGTCCAACTGCTCCTTTATCGGCGGCTCGCAGGGCAGGTGGCCCGGGTACAGCGGCATGTTCAGCCAGATTACGAACGGAATGAGCGCGGCGGCGATTGCGATGAATACAAACAACCGTATTCTGCGGCGAGGTTTCATGAAATGCCGCCGAAATGTTACCAGATTCCGGACAATATTGCCGGCGCACGCAGTGCGCCCCTACGGTGTAGCGCCTGAATCAGGATAATTATCGGGGTAACGCTTGCCGAAACGGGGTATAATCTCCATGTGGATGCATTGAACGGCAAAACCATCGTGCTCGAAGGAAGCTGGGAGGACATCCAGCGAGAGTGCAAAGCTTGCCCATCCACCGTAGGGGCGCACTGCGTGCGCCCGCCATGCCCGGCTAAGTATTGAAATATGGAAAGGCCGTCCGAATTGCCCGACCGTAAAGTCGTGCGCCTGAAGGCATGGGACTATTCGACACAGGCGTATTATTTCGCCACGATTTGCTCGCATGAAAAACGCTGCATTTTCGGCAAAATCAAAAATGGCAGATCGTTGCTTTCAGAAGTGGGCAGAATCGTCGAAGAAGAATGGCTCAAATCGGCGAATATGCGCCCGCATATCGCGCTTGAAGAATTTGTAGTCATGCCTAATCACCTGCACGGAATTGTGGTTCTGACCAAATCCGGACCGGGATTACCCGCTGCGGAATCCGCTTCTGAAATCGGATATCTGCGGCGCAAGGGGAAGGTCAGGCGCGAGCCGCAATCGCTGTCGTCGTTCATTGCGGGATTCAAAGCGGCGGTGACGAAAAGGATTAACGAATTGAATCCGCAAGTGAAACACGCCGTATGGCAGCGGGGATTTTACGAGCACGTGATACGGAGTGAGAAGGATTTATATTTGATAAAGCAGTACATTTTAGATAATCCCGCGAATTGGGAGTCGGACGAGGAATTCAGGCAGCATTGACGTTGCGTTATTTTACGGGCGCACGCAGTGCGCCCCTACGGTGGGATTGTCAGGCCGGTTTGTCGCTTTTCGGGCGCACGCAGTGCGCCCCTACAAAAGCCCAAACTTCCCCATCAACTCCGCCAGCGCGTTGCGCTCCGCGTCCCGCATCCGCGTCATCGGCAGCCGGAATTCCTCATCGCACAGTCCCAGCATCGCGCACGCGGTTTTTATCGGAATCGGATTCGTCGTGACGAAAATTGCGTCGAACAGCGGCGTCAGCCGCTCGTGAATGGCCTTCGCTTTCGCGTCGTCTCCGGATTGCACCGCGTCTATCATCTCGCGGATTTCGCGGCCGACCAGGTGGCTTGCGACGCTGACCACTCCCGCGCCGCCGAGTTTGCACATCTCGTAAGTCAGCGGGTCGTCGCCGCTGTACACCGCGAATCCCGGTGTGGCGTTCTCTTTGAAATAAGTGACAAGCAGTGGATCGCCCGCGGCTTCCTTAATCGCGACGATGTTCGGATGCTTCGAAAGCTCGCACGCGGCCTCGGGCAGAAGCTTGCCGCCGGTGCGACCGGGCACGTTGTACAGCATCACGGGCAGCCCGCAGTCGGCGACCGCGGTGAAGTGCGCGATCTGGCCGTCAAAGTTCGGCTTGTTGTAATAGGGCATAACCGCCATCGCCGCGTGGACGCCGATTCGCTTCGCCTTCTGCGTAAGCTCGACCGACTCCGCGGTGTTGTTCGTGCCGGTATTGGCGATAATCTTTATTCCCTCCGGCGCCGCGCCTAGCCAGTATTCCCAAAGCGCAAGTTTTTCGGTGCGGGTGATTGTCGGGCCTTCGCCTGTCGTTCCGCATACTACGACGCTGTCGGTGTGCTCCGGGCACAAATGAGCGGCAAGCCTTTCGACCGCTACGTAGTCTATTTCCGCCCCCCCCTCGGTGAATGGAGTTATGACGGCCGTTACCACTTTTCCGAATGGTGCGTTCATTTGTTTTCCTTTATGCGTGCGAGGCGGTCGCGCCCGCGCCGATCAAATTCCGCGCGATGCGGATTGCGTTGAGCGCCGCGCCGATGCGCAAATTATTTGCGCAGTTGAAGAATGCGAATTCGTTTTCCGTCCCGTGCACGCGGCGCAGCCGCCCTACCTGGACGAGATCGTATCCGGGGCGCGACGCGGAAACCGGCGTGGGGCAGACCGGTTTGGAATTCGGGAAGTAATCGATCGCGAACGCGGACTTGAGCGCGGCTTCCACTTCCTCAATAGATGCATCGCGGCCGAGCGTAACCCACACGTTCATGCTGTGGCCGACGATCGCGTCCACGCGCGCCGAGGCCGCGGAGACATGCATTTCGTCCGCGCCGAGGATTTTCTTCAGCTCGCGGATGATTTTGGTTTCTTCGCCGCAGCAGCCGTCGTCCGCGAAACTGCCGATTTGCGGAATCACGTTGTGCGCGAATCCGGATGCGCGCAAGTCGAGCGGATCGTGCGACTGCTCGAACAGCGAAAGCTCCTCCATAAGCGAATCCACGCATTCGCGTCCGCCACCGCTTACGGATTGATATGTCGAAACGATGACGCGCCGGACGCCGAATGCGTCCTGGAGCGGCTTGATCGACAGCGCAAGCTGGATTGTCGTGCAATTCGGATTGGCCGCGAGCCTGCACCCCGCGGGAACCGCCGCGTCGTTGACGCCGCCGACCACAAGCGGGACGGATGGATCCATCCTGAAAGCGTTAGACTTGTCCACGATTTTAATCGCCGGATATTTTTCGAGAATCCTCGGCACCCATTCTTTCGAAAGCGCGTCGCCGACCGAAAAGCTGGCAACGTCCGCGCCCGCGAACGAAGCTTCGTCCAACGGAAGCACCGTCCATTTCTTGCCCATGCATTCAAGCGTCGTGCCCGCGGACGATTCGCTGGCGATGGGAGCAAGCGCGACAATTTGCGGGAAATAGCCCTCGTCCAAGAGCGAGAGCATTTCCTTTCCGACGTATCCGGTTGCGCCTACGATGGCTAGTTTCATTCAGTTTCCCTAATTCATGCCGCCGCCCGCGCGACGCATAAGAATACCCGCGCGGCGCGCGTTTCGCGCGTTATTCGCGAGCGATTCCCAGCACTTGATCCAGGCCGATGAGCAAGCCCGCCGGCGCGGTGCGCACGTGCTTCAGCGCCCAAATTACGCCGGGCATATAGCACTCGCGCGAAATCGCGCGATGAGTGATTTCGAGAACTTCGCCAGGCCCGCCGAATGTGACGGTCTGCTCGGCCAGGATGCCGGGCAGCCTGACGCTGTGTATGCGCACTTCGTCGAGCTTCGCGCCGCGCGCGCCCGCGACGATTTCGTGTTCGCTCTCCGCGCTTGCAATCTGCGGATTCGCGGCCGCGATTTCGCTGACTGTGAAAAGCGCCGTGCCGCTCGGCGCGTCTTTCTTGGCAGGATGGTGGCGCTCCTGCACTTCCGCCGCCGAAAAAAACGGCGCGGCGCGGCGCGACAGCGCGATCATCAGATTCGCGCCGATGCTGAAATTGGGGACGAGTAGGCAGCAGACGCCCGCTTTTTCCGCGGTATTTCCGATGGCGTCAAGGGACGCGTTCGGCAGTCCGGTTGCTCCGATGACGAGCGGGATTCCGCGTTCCAAAACTTTCGGCGCGTTTTGCGCGGCCGCGGGGCCGGTGGAGACGTCCACGACCATCGCCGGACCCGCGATAAGGAAAGTGTCAATATCGCCGCAAACGGTCACACCGAGCGCACCGATTCCGGCTAGAGCGCCCCAGTCCTCGCCGACAAATGCGACGTCGAATGCCGCCGCGGGTTCCAGTTCCGGATCCGCGGCAAGCGCGCGCGCGATCTCGCGGCCCATCCGGCCCGCCGCGCCCATCACTCCGACTTTAATCAGATCAGACATTACGCCTCCGTTATCCCGTGTTCCCGCTTAGCGTTTGAGCGGGCGGCACTTCGCCTTCGGCTGGGCGCCGTTTTTCGGGCAGCATCCTTTGGATTTCGAGCATTATCTGCGAAGTCACCTCTTCGAGCGCCGCGCGCGGGTAGGTTCCGTCGGCCGCGATGTGCTGGCCGAACGTGAGCGGCTTTCCGAACTGAACCGTCACCCTTCCCGGCTTGGGTATTTTCTTCCCGTGGCCGAAGGCTTCGAATGTGCCCTCGACAGCGGCCGGAATTACCGGCGCGCCTGTCCTTAGTGCAAGCACGGCGACCCCGGTTCTTCCTCGCTGCATCCTTCCGGATTTTGTGCGCGTACCTTCCGGGAAGATGATTATGCAGCCGTCGTTTCTCAATACCTCTTCGGCAGTTGCAAGCGCTTCCTTTCCGCCGCCGCCCCTGGCAACGCTGATTTGGCCAATCTGTTTCATCCACCAGCCGACGAACGGCACCGAGAAAAGCTCCTGCTTGGCTATGAATGTCACCTTGCGGGGTACTCCCGCGCCGATTAGCGGTGGATCGAGGTGGCTGGCATGGTTCGATGCGATTATCAGCGGGCCGGTCTTTGGGATGTTTGCCGTGTCAATGTAGCTTATTTTCCAAAGCAGCTTTGCGGCAAGGAGGACCGAGTTGCGTGAAAACCAATAAAGATGCCGTCCGAAGAATGACACGGACGAATTATATTTGAGCCAGCGCTTTCCGGCAAGACGCGACGGATACAAATTTGCGGGCGCTCAAGCCGGCCGTCGAAATTATTCAAAAAAAACGGGGAGCCCCGAAGGACTCCCCGCTGGAGGTGAATTCAGTATCGAAACGCCTTACAGCGCCCCGAACTCGTATTCCATTATGTACTTCGCGATGTACTGCTCGACGAAATCGCCCTCGTCGCCTATGTAGCCTTCGATGAAAACCCTGTCTCCGATCTGGATGCCCGACTGCGATTCGATGTAGGTGTCGGGGACGATCTGGAATGTCAGCATCCTGGACGGACGCCCCTGTCCCGGTGGAACGTATTCGGAAACCGTAATGTATGAGCCTTCGGCGTATTCAACAACGTCGCCTTCGAAAGTGATGTAATTTCCCGGAGGAGGCTGGATGGGGTACACGGCAAGCCAAGCCGCAATCGGATTGCCGTTTTCGTCCAAGGCTATCGTGCCGTCCTCGTTGACGACGAACATCGCCTCGGCCTCGGAACCAACCTGAATTTCGGCAAGACTTTCAGCTCCGGTGAGAACCGTTTCCGGAACCACCCGAACGGTTACCGGCTTCGGCTCGCCGTTTGGATCTCCCGGATCCGTCGGGTCGTAAGGCGGGCACCATCCGCCTTCGCCGCCGGCGAAGCCGTACCTGAACGGATCTATCACAACCAGCCCGTTGTTTTGAGGCATGTCATCGAAAATAACCGTTTCGATCACGCTGCCGTAAACTCCTGCGGGCGGCGGAGGCGGAGGCGGAGTCGGATAAACCGCCAGCCAAGCCGCGATCGGCGCGCCGTGGTCGTCGCGCACAATCGTGCCGTCGTCGTTCACCATAAATTGCGCTTCGGCAACGGCGCCGATATGGATGTCGCCAAGACCTTCGGCCCCGCGCAGCTCGGTTTCGGGAACAACACGGACCGGCACCGGATCCACCGGCCAAGGGACTGTGGGATCGTCCGGCGGAGGGGGAAGCGTTCCGCCGCCGTTTCCGTCCATCATAACCATGCCGGGATTGATTACCACGATACCGTTGTTCTGGGGCATATCCTCAAAGATGTTCACTTCGAGAACGTCGCCGAAGACTCCCGGCGGAGGAGGCGGAGGATCGCGGAACACTTGGAAGAACGCGGAAATCGGATTGCCTTCTTCGTCGAAGCGGATGCGACCCGTCGCCGGATCGATCATCATTTCCGACCAGATGTTCTGGCCGGGTTGAATTCCATCGAAATTTTCAACGCCTTCAAGCACGGTTTCGCGCACGATCTTTATCCAGATTCTTATCGGGCCGCCGTTAGGATCGGACGGCGGAACCGTTCCGCCTCCGCTGCCGGTTCCAGCCGGATCGTCGCCGCGGCTCCAACCGCCGTTGTCCGTCTGAGAGGGACCTCTGGTGCCGTCGCCGTTAAGCGGCGGGGGAGGAGTGTCTTGCCATCCGCCTCGTCCGTCAAATCCGTCGTGGTAGATAATGTCGTCCCAGAATCCTTCAACGCCCACAAGGTGCTTGTCGCGCCTCACGTCGATAACCCGGCCATGGAATGCCGAGCCGAACGGAGGTGGAGGAGGAGGAGTGGGTGGCAGTCCGAGAGCGACGCAGAATTTCGCCGTAAGCTGCTCCGGATTGAGCGGACCGAACATGGCGACGACCATTCCGATTCGAAGTTCCCAAAGCCCGCCGACGCCGACGAAAACCGTTTCGGGATTCACAGCGACGCGGAACTGGCCGAATTCGAATTTGGGTTCATCTCCGTCGAAGGTGATCAGAACGCCATCAATTGCGACGATGGCGGAGCCGGATGGTCTAGTAGGGCCGTTCGAGCCCAAGGGATCGTCGGGGCGGTCGCCCGAAAATAGAATTTCGGTGATCTTTCCATCCACTGCGAAGAACGCCTTGTGCTCGTCGCCGTCGCCGATTTTAATCCGCTTCGCTTGGAGCACATTGTCCGTCAGCCTGATGCCGATGGCGCGTGAACGGTCGCCTATCTGGATTTCGCCGAAGTTTTCGACTCCCGCATAGGAGGTTTCTTCGGTCGCGTGCACCGCGAAGCGTCCCGATTCTTCGAAGACCAGACCGCCTATGAAAATCAAACGCGATCCGTCCGCAACATAGGTCATTCTGTCGCGGGAAATTTCGACTACCACTCCTTGAACTTCGATGCGGTTTTCAAAATTGCCGTCGCCGCCGGGGAAGTTCATGCCCGGAGGCCATGTGCCGGGATCCGTCGGGTCGAAATTGTCGGACCAGCCTTCGCCGAACGATCCGGTGCCTTGGAAGAAACGCTCGCCCTGGCGCATCCAGCCGAAGTGGTTGCCCTGTCCGCCGAAAGGCATGTCCAGGCCGTTATCGCCGAACACGCCGTTTTCGAACCGACCGCCGACTGCACTGCCTTGAAGCCTGAATCCGTCGGGAGTTCCGTCGCCGTTCGAGTCGTACGCGGAAAGACCCAGGTTAAAGCTGACATTTCCGCCGCCGTCAACCGAAAACGGAAGCTCGGCGTATAGCTTTTCGTCCGATTCGGATTCGCCGACAAGCTCAACCTTAAGCTTGAGTGCGTAGTCTGCCGGGACGTTTTCCGCGGTCACCTCGAACCAGCCGGTGGATTCGGTAGTGGTCGCGGCGAGGATGTTTCCTCCACCGATTAACGCGATTCCCGCGTTTGAAATAGGCGCAACCGACTGCGCCCGGCTGTTCTGCTCGGCACCGAGAACCAGCCCGGTGTAGGCGATTTGCCCCGATACCGAAACAGTGCGAGTGTCGCTTGGGGGAGGATTGTTTCCGCCGCCGGGATCACCGCCCGGAGGCGGAAGTATGCTCGTTCCACCGCCGCCGCCGCAAGCCGTGACGATTGCGAAAGCGGCAAAAAGCAAAAGCAATGCAAGGATCTTTCTCATAGCGATACCTCTCTGGCTGATTTGCCGTGGACATTATTCCCCATATCCCGGCTGCTGTCGACTTCCGATAATGCACAATTCCGGGGGTACCACTTGGGCGATTCATCGGTGAATCCGTGCCAAGTGGCTTTTATTTTTGACTCGCTCCGTATAGCTTTGTTCCCGATGCGAGAAAGTTGTGCGGAAAAACCGAAAGTGGTACCCACAATTAACTATTGATTTGGTAGTTTGCCGCAAGCAGAATAAGAGGTACCATTAGTGCGGATTATGTTCATCAATTTGGACAAATCGAGCCGCGAGCCTGTCTACAGGCAGATTATCAAGGCGATCGCGGAGATGATCGACAGCGGCATTTTGGCGGGCGGCGAGAAGCTGCCGTCTTCACGCGAGCTTGCCCGCCAGCTCGGAGTCACGCGCAAAACCGTGATTACGGCGTACCAAGAGCTTGCGGCACTTCAGTATTTCGAATCCAACATCGGCAGCGGCACTTTTGTAAGCCAGCTCAAGGGAAAAAAGCCGGCAGCTTTGTCTGCAACGGCTGAAAATTCCGAGCCGGAATTCGATGATCGGGAGCAACCGGAAGACCTCGGAACGATGGACTGGTCTTCTTACGGATTCAACGGCGAGTTTTTCGCAATGCCGCGCCGCAACAGGAACTTGTATAAGGGGTCCGACCAATTCATCAGTTTCGCCAAGGCGCTTCCGGATCCGGGGCAGTTTCCATTCGAGCGGATTAAGAAAATCGCGTCCAGGATGCTTTGGGATCCGAAGGAGAGCTTTTTCAATTACGGCCACCCCCAAGGTTACCAGCCGCTGGTCGAATGGTTGTCGCATATTCTCGCGGCGGAGCAGGTGGACATGAGGGAGGGCAGGAACGACGTAATCTTGGCGGGCGGATTTCAGCTTGCTTTGACCCTTCTCCTGACGTTTCTTATACGGGACGGCAAGGCGGTCGCTGTCGAAGACCCCACATACACTTCGATTCTCAACTCGTTAATCGCACGCAGGATCAAGCACGTCGGCATACCTGTCGAAAGCGACGGGATGAACCTAGAGATTCTGGAGCAAAAGCTCAAAAGCGGCTCCATAGGCCTTGTAATCAGCGTTCCGACGCTGCAAAATCCGACGGGAACGATAATGTCGCTCGAAAAGCGGAAAGCTTTGATTCGGCTTGCGGCGAAGTACGAAGTTCCCGTGATCGAAGACGCGTATCTTATGTTTCTTGGACACGACGGCAGGCACTTGCCGAGCCTGAAAGCGCTTGACCGCGGCGGATTCGTGTTTCAGATCGGCAGCTTCAGCAAGGTGTTCCTGCCTGGATTGCGCATCGGCTGGATAACCGCTCCGGCGGACGCGGCGCTTGCGCTTGTCAAGCTGAAGCGCGCTTCCGATCAAGGCGACAGCTTTTTCCTTCAAACATTGCTGCACGAATTCATCAAAAAGGGGTATTTTGAAATGCACCTGCGAAAGGTGCGCAGAATTTACGACGGAAGGCGCGCGGCGATGGCGGCGGAGCTGGAAAAAACGATGGCTGACGTAGTGAAGTGGCTCAAGCCGGAAGGCGGGCTTTCATACTGGCTTAAGCTTCCCAAAGGGCATTCCAGCCGCGCGTTGTACGAGTATTCGCTTGTCAGGGGCATCGAAATCGCGCCTGGAAACTTTTTCCATGTCGGCAAACGGGATTCGGAATGTTTCAGGCTTGCATTTTCCCTCGTTAACCAGCAGAATATACAGGACGGCATCCGGCGTTTAGGCAAAATCGTCGGCGACTTCCTAAGGGAGAAGCGGACGAAATGAACTGGGGTAGGTGTTGATGGCGTTCCTGTTCCGCAATCTCGGCCTGGCAGTTTTAATTCTGGGACTTCTGGCGCTTTTCGCCTGCAGCGGCGGAGGAGGCAGGGCGTACATATCCGACGGCGGATTTGACGGCCCGGATGCTCCCGGCGGTTTGGAGCCGCCTCCTGAATATCCGCGCGACTTCGCCGAGTTCGCCAAGGCGGTGATAGAACCACAATTGCCGGCCAACGCGGATGTCGGAACCGCGGCGCTTGAAGGCAAGGTATCCGTATTCGGGTATACGCTCCTGCCCCTCGACCGAATCCCCGTGCAAATCACCGAACCGGGAATGAATCCGATCAGCAATCTCGTAACGCGCATAATCGACGACGAGGACAATATCGGCGATGCCAAGTACCCTGACAATCTGGGTGAATTCTTTTATTCTGGGTTGCCGGCCGTACCGAATTTGCAGCTTGTTTTGGACGCAAAGGTGGCCGAGGATCTCGACGGGGATTTGAAAACCGGCGACACATTGTCGTTCAAGATTCCCGTCAGCTTTCTTCCCGGCAAGGTTTCGCGGATTTCGGTTTCCATCGCGCCGGTTCGGCCGGAGTTTTACCTTTTCGAAGGAGAGAGCGAAGATGCTGTTCGCGGCCGGGTGGTCGGACTATCCTACGAGTTTTCAGGGCCGGAGGGAACGCGGCGAAAGCGCCACGCGCTCAACTTCAGAACCGCTCGCACCGTGCTGGATACAAACGACGACGGCGTATTCAACGCTTCGGACATCGTCGGAATAGACACGGATAAAAATGCGATTGAAGACACCGCGCCCGCGCTCGGCGCGGCCGATCAGCCGGTTGCGGAAATTGTTTCCGCCTTTGCAATCGTCAGGGAAGTGAGACCCGGCCGTCTGCTCGTCAAGCCGCTTGAACCTGAAACGGCGGAATTTTTGGTTTTAATCGATTTCAGAACGAGCATTCTTTCCCCGGACGGCATGCCTTTGCCGCCTTCCATAATCACGGAATCATCGCTGGTGCTGCTGTATGGATTTATGGAGCCATCCGTTGGATTCGTGGCTCAAACCGTAGTGGTTTTTCCGCCCGGTCTTTTTCCGCCAAAAGAACCGGTTGGACCGGGTGTTCCGCCCGGCGGCGCGCGAATGTAAATCGCAAACGACCGGTTTGACATGGCAACCACTGCATGACGGCGGCATTCGCAGTGCTCCTATCGCTCCATCTGTTAGAATTGAGGACGATGCGCCTAAATGGGCCGCATTTGGAGCGAACATGCCTGAACACGCATTAGACGAAACGGTACGCGGCCAGGTGGACGGATTTGCGGCTGACTATGAGCGCGTTCGCGACGCTGTTCATCGCGCGATTGTGGGAATGGATGAAGTTGTTGACGGAGTGTTAATCACGCTGTTCGCGGGAGGGAACGCACTGCTGGAAGGGGTTCCGGGTTTGGGTAAAACGATGCTCGTCCGCACGTTGGCTCAAGTGTTGGCGTGTGAGTTTTCCCGCATTCAATTCACTCCAGACCTGATGCCTTCGGATATCACGGGCACACACATTATCGAGGAAAGTCCGGAGGGAAAGACCCGAAGGTTCATGCCCGGCCCCGTTTTCGCGAATATAATTCTTGCGGACGAAATAAACCGGGCGACCCCGAAAACGCAAAGCGCGATGCTGGAAGCGATGCAAGAGCAGAGCGTGACGGTAATGGGCGAAACACGCCAGCTCAAACAGCCGTTCATGGTGTTGGCCACGGAGAATCCGCTTGAAATGGAGGGAACCTATCCGCTTCCCGAGGCGCAGCTTGATCGTTTTATGTTCAAACTTATGGTGCCGTTTCCGGACGAGGACGAGCTGCTGAAAATAATGAACTTGACTACGGGTGACTTAGCGGCATCCCTGTCGCAGGTGATTGACGGCGCGCGGATAGTCGAAATGCGGAATTTGGTGAGACGGGTTCCGATCGCGGAGCACGTCAAAAGGCTGGCGATACGCTATGTTCTCGCCTCGCATCCCGACAACGACGCCGCCGCGCCTCTCGTGAAGCGGTACGTAAAATACGGGCCGAGTCCGCGCGGCGTCCAAGCGCTCATTTTGGGCGGTAAAGTGCGCGCTCTTCTGGCAAAACGGTATAACGTAGCCTCGGAAGACATCCGGAAATGCGCGCCGGCTGCGCTTCGGCACAGGCTGATACTTAATTTCGAGGCTGAAGCGGAAGGGGTTGATCCGGACAAAATAGTCGAGGAAGTGATAAGCTTGGTGGAAATGCCTGTTGTTGAGCCAGTTTAGCTCGTTTTCCACCTTCCTTCCGAGCAAAAATCCGGCCTTCCCAGGATTTGCGCCGGATTGAGTCGCCTTTCCCTGCACGCGAATTAGGTGCTATAAAATGCGCCCCGTGCTTGAGAACGGAAAACTGGATGCGGTGCTTTCAACGGTGCTCGCAAATGTGCGTGTGATGCCTGCTGAAATGATGCCGCTGAAATGGTGTATATGGCGGTATCTCGGCGCGGACTTGGTCAGCGGGGAAAATATACCTTCTTTTCCGATGGCCCAGATTCCAGGATATGCCGTAAATAGTTCAGAACTTGCGGGTGCGGCGCCTGAAACTCCGGTAATTCTCGAGGTAATCGAGCGCATTGTCGCGGGCCAGCAGCACCATAAAAAGCTGGAGCCGGGCCAAACGAGCTTCGTCGAGGCCGGAGCTCAAGTTCCTTCAGGGGCGGATTCGGTTGTCCCGATGCGGCTTGTTTCCGAAGCGGAGGAAAGGGCGAAATTTGTCGCATCCGTGAATCAAGGTTTCGGGATGGAGCACGAAGGTGCCATCGCGAAGGCCAAGGCGAAAGTGTTGTCCCGCGGGGATTTTATTAATCCTGCGAGGGTGGGAATGCTTGCCGCTCTGGGGAAAAACGAGGTGGCGGTTGTTCGGGCTCCCACAATCGGTGTGGTTGTGGCGGGCAGGGAGCTTGTTCCGTTCGACTCCCAAAAACTCAAGCCCGGCCAGTTGCGCGACGCCTACGGACGGATGGTCGCCGCTAGGTTGTCGGAGCTGCATTTGCCGCACATGTTGACGGGCGAAGTGCTTGCCGGCCGAGAGCAGTTGGCCAATATCGCAGCAAGGGCGATCAACCAGGTGGACATGCTTCTGATTTGCGGAAATCTTGCGGCTGACCCGCAATTTTTCGAGTCCGATTTGATTAAATCGAGAATCGAGCATATCGCCGCCGGGCTGGACGTATGTCCGCCCGTGGGCTTCCATTTCGCGCTGCTGGACGGAAAACCGTTATTTTCACTTTCCGGCCCGCCCGAGCGGGTTTTGCTTGGATTGGATTGCATAGTATTTCCCGCGATTCAAAAGGCCATGGGGGCGAGACGGTTTTACGAACGCGACAGGACTGGGAAGCTGGACAGGCCGCTGAGCGCGAGTTCGGAATCCGAAATTCTAATACGCGCAACGCTTGAACTAAACGATACGGGCTTGGCATCCTTGAGACCCGCCCATGGGAACGAAAACGCGAACCTGTCCCAAATTATGCGGGCTAATTCGATTATCAGGCTGCAGCCGGGCGAACACGAGCTGGAGGCCGGGGCTGAAGTCAAATACTTTTCCACTTCGGCGCGGTCGGCCCAGGATTAGCTCAAAGCCGGTGCAGAAATGTTGATTTTTTCAATAGCGGCTCGGTGTTTCGCGCCCGGCTGGGGTAAACTTGGTGCGACGGGGCGTTTTTTTTGCTTTTAATCAACCCGGAGAAGTGTTTGAAGCGAATCTTTTTATTGTTGATGCTTGTGCTGGCCGGTCTTGCCCAAGGATGCAAAACCGGCATGAACCGGCCGTTCAGCGGCGACGTGGACGCGCCGGCGTCAAGATCGGCGGCCGCGATTTCCGTCTTTGACGGAGTATGGCTCCAAGCTCCCGCGGGAATGGTGCCCGGAGTTGATTACATTCCCAACGAAATAATCGTCGGATTCGAGGATTCCGCAAATGCCGGCGTTTGGAGTCAAGTTCCGGGAGGCGGACCAAACCTGGGAGTTTTCGTTATTCCTCCATCCGCCAACATCAGGCTTTACAAAAATGCGGACGTTGCCGCGCTTGCAAGACATATTGCCTCGAAACTGGGATTGACCGTCCTTGCCAATCAAGAAGCATATGTCGGCAAGCTGAATTTTTGCACTTACAGACTGCCGCCGGGCTTGGACGCGCGAGACGCCGCGCGGAAAATCAAAACTCTGTTCCCGCATTCGGTCAGATATATCCAGTACAACCAAATTTTCCGCGCGCAGTTTTCGCCGGACGATCCCAAATGGGTTGACGGCACGCTTTGGGCGATTAACAAAATCGACGCGGATTTGGCCTGGGATACGGCGACAGGAAACGGAGTTTCCGTCGCGGTTATCGACAGCGGAATCAGGCAGACGCATGAGGATCTTGCATGGCAGTCGTTTCCCGGCGTCAACCTTGATCTTGTTAACGAGGACGAGCTTCCGGAAGATCAACACGGCCACGGAACTCATGTATCGGGAACCGTCGGCGCGCGCGGAAACAACGCGAAGGGCGTCATCGGAGTCGGCTGGGAATGCACGCTCATCCCGGTCAAGGTTCTGAACTCGCAGGGCTGGGCGGCAAGCGGAACTACCGCGGCGGGAATCGCGCTCGCGGAGCAGCTCGGTGCCGATGTAATCAATATGAGCATCGGCTCGTCCTACGCGGATCGCACATCGGCGGAAGCGTGCCGGAACGCCTGGGACGCGGGAATCGTATTGGTGGCTGCGGCCGGCAACGAGAGCACGTGGCGTCCGAGTTATCCGGGCGCACTTCCGGAGGTTATCAGCGTCGGCGCCACGAATACATCCGACGGAAAAACCGGCTATTCGAATTATGGCAAAACTGTGGACATCGCTGCGCCGGGAGGGAGCGGCAGCGGAAGCAATCAGATTTACTCCACCATTCGCAACGGTTTCAGCTCTTACGGAAATATGCAGGGTACAAGCATGGCTTCCCCGCACGTCGCAGGAGCAGCTGCGGTATTGCGCGAATCCAATCCCGCGCTAACTCCGAACGAAGTAAGGGGGCTGCTCGAGGGGCTTGGCGACGACGTGTTGAACCAAGGCTCATGGCAGGGTGCGGTAAAGCTGTACAGGTTGAACGTGAACAACGCAATCGGGCAAACGGTTGCGGACTTTCCGACGGTTGATTTCACAAGCCACAACGACGGCGATTCGGTATCAACGCAGTTTACGCTTGTCGTAAATCCGCAGGCGGCAAACGGCCTCGCGGGAGTCCATTGGTACATGGACGGCGAGCATATGGGCTGGGACAACTCCGCTCCGTGGGAGCTGACAATCGATCCGGTTACGATGCTTCCGGGCCCGCACACTTTCACCGCGGAAGTGCTGGACGACAAGAACCTTCATGGTTATGACAGGCTGGAACTGATATTTTCCCTACCATCGGTTGATACTCCCTATCTGACCAATTTCCAGGATCCTCCAAATTCGGACAACTGGATTTCGCTCGATTATTCCGGCGCCGGTCAGTGGCAGGAAATAGGCACCGAAGATGTGATGCTGTTTCTGGGAGACCCCGCGAAGTCAGGAGGGGCTGGCTATTACCCGGACGACGTAGACGCGCTGCTTACGCCGAACTTCGATTTGCGCGGGCTAAGTCAGCCCGCTTTGTATTTTCGCAGCGCATTCGATCTGGCAGCAAACGACTATCTGCTCGTAAGATTGGTGGACGACGGGGGAACGGACGATCTTATCGGATATCAAGCAGGCAGAAACGCCGAATGGCCGAACTTGCAGCCGTTTTCCATATCGCTTTCGCGTTCCGTCAACCAAACTGCTCGAATCGAGTTCTGGCTTTATCACAACGGAACGAGCGCCGGTGCGGGCGGAGTGTATATAGACGATGTTGTCGTAACCGAGCCGTCCTTGCCTCCTGTAGTGAATATGACCTCGCCCGAAACGAATGAAGTCGTATTCGGCACGAAACTTGTCGCAGGAACGGTTACGGACGATTTGGATTCACTTCGGCGGGTGGATTTCGTCGTGGATGATTTGGTTCTGCTTTCGCTGACCGAGCCCCCGTTTGAATGGGGTTGGGACACTACCGCGGTTCCCGACGGCCCGCACGCGGTTTGGATTAAGGCGTACGACGAAATGGGCGTTATGGGATATGCAAGCGAGGGCTCGAATCACGTCACGGCTTACGTACACAACACTCCGATTGAACTGGGCGATTTTGCTCCGTCTTCGGGAGCAATCGGCCTTCCGGTGACGATTACCGGCACCGGATTCGGCGATTACGTCGGAGGAAGCGGACTGCCCGCGCCCTGGCACAAAAGCTACGTTTATTTTACCGGCGAATCCGGATTGGTCGAAGCGGTGGTCGATCCGCTCGATTGGTCTGACACGCAGATAAACACAACGGTTCCCGAAGGGGCGGTATCGGGTCCAATCACCGTGGCGGTGGGAACACTTTCCGATGTGTCCGCCAATTCTTTCACCGTCGGCGCGATATCGGGATTCGCCTTTACTTCTCCCCCTCAAATGGCGTTGATCACTTCGGATGCGACATTTACGCTCACTCCGCAGCCGTTCGCTACGAGCGTGGAATTCGACATTCTGGAGGCTCCGGGCATCCCGATTCCGGAGGATACGACGCCGGACGAAATCAGCTTCGGCCTTGACCTCGTTCAGTTTCCGGGCAACGGCAAGTTCACGCTGGTTGCGACCGCTCGCACCCCGACGACTCAAGAGCAGGCGACGCTTGTGTTTTTTGTGGAAAGGCTGCGCGGCGACTTCAATGCGGACAGGTTCGTCACCGCGGCGGATCTGGACTTTCTGCGTCTGCACATCGGCGAAACTCCGGAGTCGCCGGAATGGCTTGCATATCTGGATTCAGACCGCAACGGCGTGGTGGATGAGCGCGACGCGCTGGCTGTCGGTTACAACTTCGCGAGCAAACTTTAGCTGCCGTCGGCTAAGCTTCGGTTGTTTTTTTCGATTCGGCTTTGTCCGCCGATGGCTCTGTTCCCACCGGAAACCAACGCGGAACAAGCTGCCTGGCGGCTTTGGTTTCGTCCGGATGGACGATTTGAAGTTTCAGCGGATTAAGCTTGCGGAATTCGTCCGCGTTCTCTTTTATCCGCGCGATGAATCCGATCATCGTGTCGCAGAACGCGTCCAGCGTCTCCTTGCTCTCGGTCTCGGTAGGCTCGATCATCAACGCTTCGTGGACGATGAGCGGGAAGTATGTCGTCGGCGCGTGGAAGCCCTCTTCAAGCAGCTTTTTGTCTATATCCTTCGCAGAAACGTTGAAGTCGCGCTTCAGCGTCTCGGCGGACGCGACGAACTCGTGCATGCAATGCGCGAAATACGGGATATCGTAGTAACCCTTAAGGCGCGACTGGACGTAATTCGCGTTGATGATAGCGTTTTCGGAGATCCGTTTCAGGCCCGGCGCGCCGTGATGAATCAGGTACGCGTACGCGCGGACGAGCACCAGGAAATTTCCCCACCAGGACTTGACGCGGCCGATTGAATGCTCAGGATAAACGACATTGAATTCATCGCCGACGCGTTTAAACAGCGCCCCGGGAAGGAACGGCGCGAGTTTTGCCTTTACGCCGATCGGTCCCGCTCCCGGCCCGCCTCCGCCGTGAGGAGTGGAGAAACTCTTATGAGTATTCAGATGCATCAGGTCGAAGCCGGTATCGCCCGGCCGGACGATTCCAAGAAGCGCGTTCAGGTTCGCGCCGTCGTAATAAAGAAGCGCACCCGCGCCATGAAGGAGATTCGCTATTTCCAGAATGTGTGTTTCGAACAGCCCGAGCGTGTTCGGATTCGTAAGCATTATTCCGGCGATTGATTCGGCGCCGAATTTCTCGATTACAACTTTCACCGCCGCGGGATCGGTCAAACCGCGCTCGTCGCTTTTTATTTCCACAACCTTGAATCCGGCAACGTTCGCGCTCGCCGGATTCGTTCCGTGTGCGCTGTCCGGGACGATCATGATGTTGCGTCCCGGTTCGCCGATGTGGTCGAAATACTTCCGGAAAACCAGCATTCCCGAAAATTCACCCTGCGCTCCCGCCGCGGGCTGAAGCGCATACTCGTCCATTCCCGTAACTTCGCAGAGCCACTCGGACAGCTCCGCAAGCATTTCAATCGCGCCCGGCACGGTTTCGGGCGGCTGCGAAGGATGGATAAACGCCAATCCCGCAAGCGCGGCCGCCGCGTCGGTCAGCCGAGGGTTGTATTTCATCGTGCAGCTTCCGAGAGGATAAAATCCGGTGTCCACGCCGAAAGTGCGCTGCGATAGCCGAGTGTAATGCCTCACAACGTCAAGCTCGCTCACTTCGGGAAGGAATGGATGTGCGGCGGGTGCTAGTGCCTCGGGCGCGGCGAAAGAAGCGCCGAATTCGTTTTTCGGGAATTTTACGCCCCTGCGTCCCGCAACCGATTCCTCGAAGATGAGCCTGTCCTTTACATGCGTCATTTCGACACCTCCTCGGCGAAGGCGCGGACAAACTCGTCTATGTCTTCCTTCGTATGCTGCTCGGTGGCCGCAATCAACCATCGGTTCCAATCTCCGCCGAAATTCGCGAGCGGCACGCCGGGAAGGAAATCACGCTCAACAAGCCGGTTGAATAAGGCCTGGGAATCGGTTTCGGTGATGTCTATCGTGAATTCGTTGAAGAACGGCGCGCCGGGGAAGGCGTTGTCCACGCCGCGGATTTTGGTGAGTTCCTTTTCTAGGTACTTCGCGGCGGCGCTTTCCAGCTCGCCGACTTCGCGGAATCCCTGCTTGCCAAGCGATGACAAGTAAATGGTCGAAGTCAGTGCCATCAGCGCCTGGTTTGTGCAAATGCTGGATGTCGCTTTGTCGCGGCGGATATGCTGCTCGCGCGCCTGAAGCGTCATTACATATGCGGTTTTGCCGTTTGCGTCCTCGGTTTTGCCGATAAGCCTTCCGGGGAGGAACCGCACAAGATCGCTGCGGCAGGCTAGAAATCCCAAGGCCGGGCCGCCGAATCCCATCGGGATCCCCAAGGGCTGGCCCTCTCCGAAGGCGATGTCCGCGCCGATGTCGCCGGGCCTTGCAACGAATGGCGCGCAGAACGGATACCAGCCGACCGCCAAAAGCGTTCCGTGTTTCTTGCATATTTCGCCGAGTTTCGAAAGACCGGTTTCGAAGTATCCGTAGAAATTGGGCATTTGTACGACGACGCAGGCGACGTCTTTCTTCGCAAGCCTCGTATCCAGCGTTTTCAAGTCGATTTCAAACGAATTTGAATACGGAAGCTTGCCAATTTCCATCTTCCAGCCGATGTTGTAAGTGCGAACCACGTCAATCGAGTGCGGGTGAATATTCGGCGATATGATCGCAGCTCCGCGCTTGGTGGCCGCGCGCGCGATGTTTACCGCGTCCGCGCATCCTACCGCTCCGTCGTATGTGGAAGCGTTCGATATATCCAGGCCGGTCAGCTCGCAAATGTAGGTTTGGTATTCGAAAATCGTCTGGAGCAGTCCCTGGCTGACTTCCGGCTGGTATGGCGTATAAGCGGTCACGAACTCGCTGCGCGCCGCCAACTGGGCAACGACCGGCGGGATATAGTGGTTGTAAATTCCCGCCCCGGCGTACATTCTGCCCGGCGCGAAAACCGCGTTTTTTCCGGCGAGCCTGCGGACGCGCTTCATCACGTCCTGCTCGGCAAGCCCATCGGGCAAATTGAACCGATCCGCGCGCGTCGCCCGCGGCACGCCGTCGAGCAATTCCTCGAACGAGCCGACGCCGATTGCCGCAAGCATCTCTGCGCGTTGAGCGTCGGTATTGGCTATGTATGGCATCTTTCCTCCGGCCCGGCTTCCCGCCGGACGCCGGGGATTCTATACCAATTACAGCGGATTAATTGTCATCCGCCGAAGCTTGTGCGAAGTGACGTTAGGCACAATTAAGAAACAGCCTCCCATGCAAACGGGTTAAGAAAGGGCAAAAGCCAGCAGGGCGACGATCGGGCTGACGATTAAAAGGCTGTCAATCTTGTCCAGAATCCCGCCGTGGCCCGGCAGGAATACGCCGCTTTCCTTTTGGTGATGCGCGCGTTTAAGAATGGAGATGAACAAATCCCCCAAGTGACCCAATCCCGCAATCGAGCATCCTGCCAGCGCTTGGAACAGCGCCGCGGCCGGTCCGGCGGCGGCCAGCGGCGAGCCTGAAAAGTAAAGGAAGGCAGGCAACGCCACCGCACCGGTTAACATCGCCCCCGTGAGACCTTCGACAGTCTTTTTGGGGCTTACCGTCGGAGCCAAAAGCGATTTGCCGACGGATCTGCCCGTGAAAAACGCTCCCGCATCGGCTCCCCACGAGAGAAGCATCGGCAGAAACCAGATATTCCATGAGCCCGCCGCATATAGCAGCGCGAGCGATAAAAGCCCTACGTAAACGGTTCCGATTGCGGTCAGCACGTGAAGACCGGCAGAGATCGGAAAGTCGCCGTGCGGATGGCGCCTGACCATAAAATAGGAAACCGCCAGGAAAATGGTTATCCAGGTCAGCAAAGCGCATGCTCCGATCGCGGCCATCAGGCGCAAAATACCGCACTCGGGAAACTGGGCAATTCGAGTGAAAAGAAAATCGGACGGAGCGACGTATGTAGCCATTATCGCGGCCGCCACCGCAAATTGAGCGGAAACAAGTATCCAGAGAGTCCGGCGGATATCGTCGGGCAGTCTGGGCTCTGCCAGCCTTAAGTACTCTCCCATCGCGATCAAGTGGCAGACGGCGATAAGGAACAATCCGAGAACGCGGCTTGCCGCCATTATGAAAACGACGACGATTCCGGCAGCCACTCCGACAGCCACCCTGGTCACGGCGGGAGTATAGCCTAGCTTTCTATTTTTCCAAAGCGCCTTTCGCGCGATTGGAAGTCGCGGATCGCCTGCAAATATTCCTCTCTTGAAAAGTCCGGCCAAAGCGAGTTGGTAAACCACATTTCCGTGTAAGCGGCCTGCCAGAGCAGAAAGTTGGATATTCTGTACTCCCCGCTCGTCCGGATAAGCAGATCAGGATAGGGCAGTTCGGGATGATAAAGGAACTTCCTGAAAAATTCCTCGGAAAGCTCGTCTATTTTAAGCTCGCCCTCAAGCACCGCGTTGTGGATTTTTTTGATCGCGTCTATGATTTCCTGGCGTCCCGAGTAATTCACCGCGATGTTGAGGATCATGCTGTCGTTATTGCGCGTCATTTCCTCCGCAAATTTGAATTGGCGGGCAATTTTTTCGGGCAGAATGCTAGCGTCCCCCGACACCATCACGCGGATGTTCTTTAGATGAAGCTTGTTTGTTTCGACCGCCAAAATCTCTTCGAACAGGCCGAACAGTGAGCTTACCTCGGTCAGCGGCCGGAAGATATTGTCCGTTGAAAAGGCGAACAGAGAAAGGCACTTGATTCCGAGTTCCTGTGTCGTTTCGACGGCCATCCGCACGGTTTCCACGCCTTCCCGGTGACCTATGACCCGCGAAAAACCATATTTTTTGCCCCAGCGTCCGTTACCGTCCATTATTATGGCAACGTGCGCCGGCAGGCATGCCGGGTCAATACCCTCATAGGGAGATGACTTGTAGGGAGCGGAGATTGATAATGCAGTATTTCCCAAGCAGAAGACCTCCCGGAGCTAGAACTCCTGAATTTCCTTGGCCTTTTGGCTGTAAAGCTCGTCGATTTCCTTAAGATGCTTCTCTATGATTTTTTCGATTTCCTCATTGGCGCGCTTGAGTTCGTCTTCACTTACTTCCTTGGCCTTTTCGAGCCTTTTGTTGTGGTCGATCGCGTCCCGCCTGATGTTACGCAGGGCAACCCGACCTTCTTCGGCGATCCTCGAAGCTACTTTGATCAGCTCTTTCCGGCGCTCCTCGGTCAACTGGGGTATGCTGATTCTAATTATCCTTCCGTCGCTCTGCGGCGTGAGTCCGAGGTCGCTTTGCATAATCGCGCGCTCGATGTTTTTAAGTGTGTGTGGATCGAATGGCTGAACGTTTAGCGTGGAGGCGTCGGGCGCGGATACGGTGGCAAGTTGGCGGAGGGGCGATTTTGTTTCATAAGCTTCGACCATAACGCGGTCGAGCAAGGCCGGATTGGCGCGGCCCGCGCGAAGGTGTGCCAGCTCCTCGCGGGTGGCTTCCACCGACTTAATCATCTTGGATTCGGCTTCGGATTTTATTTCGGCTATGGTGCTCATGGGATGCTCCTAAGCGCTGACAAGCGTCCCCAATGATACATCACCAGCGATGAGCTTTGCCAGGTTGCCGGATTTGGTGATGTCGAACACGACTATCGGCAGGTTGTTCTCCCTGCACAGAGCGAACGCCGTCGCGTCCAAAACGCCGAGGTTCAATTCGAGTGCTTCTGTATAGGTTATTCGCTCGAATCGCCTTGCATCGGAATGTTTTTCCGGATCCTTGTCGTAGATTCCGTCCACCCTGGTGCCCTTGATGAACACTTCCGCGCCAATTTCGAGCCCGCGCAACGCGGCCGCCGTGTCCGTGGAGAAATAAGGATTGCCTGTACCCGCCGCGAAGATGACCACCCGGCCCTTTTCAAGATGTCTGACGGCCCGGCGGTGAATGTACGGCTCGCAAACGCGCGGCATTTCGATGCCGCTCATAACGCGCGTCGGCACATTTATCGCTTCAAGGGCGCTTTGAAGCGCGAGTGCGTTGATCACCGTAGCGAGCATCCCCATCAGATCAGCGGTGGTGTGGCCTATGTCCTCCCCCGCAAACTCACGGCCACGAAGAATGTTGCCGCCTCCCACAACTACTGAAGCTTCACAACCCGCGGCGATCGCCGACTTTATTTCGGATGCATAATGCCTGATCGCCTCCGGGGAAAGGCCGCCTTCCAAATCACCTTGAAGTGACTCGCCTGAAAGCTTGATTACAGCTCGTTTATATGTCATCTCGTCCCCCCGGACAGGAATTACTCGCCGAGCTGGAAACGGGCGAAACGCGCAACCTTGATATTCTCGCCGAGCTTCGCGACGGTTTCCTTCACCACTTCTTCGACAGTCTTCTTGCCGGTTTCATCACGGAAATACGGTTGGTTCATCAGGCAAACGTCGCTGAAATACTTGCCAAGTTTGCCTTCGACGATCTTGTCTACTATTTTTTCCGGCTTGCCTTCGGCCAGCGTTTGTTCCCTGTATATTTTCTTTTCCGCTTCCAGGACGTTTTCCGGAATGTCTTCCGGCGAAACGTAATCCGGATTCATTGCGCAAACCTGAACGGCAAGCTCTTCGCAGAGGTTCTTGAAGTCGTCGGTGCGTGCGACGAAGTCGGTCTCGCAGTTCACTTCAATCAGAACACCGGCCTTGCCGCCGAGATGGATGTAGGAGTAAATCAGTCCTTCCTTGGTCGCGCGCGAGCTTTTGGATGCGGCCTTCGCGATACCCTTGACGCGCAACAACTCAACCGCCTTTTCGACATCCCCGCCGGATTCGGCAAGGGCGGATTTGCAATCCATCATTCCGGCGCCGGTTTTGGATCGTAACTCGGCGACTGCTTTTGCACTGATTTCTGACATTGATTCCCTCCGGGGAGAAATTACGGGGATTCCGGCTCGGCAGCAGGAGCATCCGTGGATACGGCGGAAATTTCGGTAGGCGCAGGCTCCGGAGCGGGTTTGGGTTTGGGCGCGATACCGACAGCGCTTGCGAATCCAGCAAGCTCTTCGTTTTCATCCAGACCTTCGCCTTCCTCCGCGACCGTGCCCTGAATCAGAACCGAGTCGGGCGGCAGGAAGCCATGCTTTGCTTCAAGAACGCTGTCGGAAACGATTTGACAGAAGAGCTTGATCGACCGGATGGCGTCGTCGTTGCCTATGATCATCTTGTCTACGAGGTCAGGATCGCAGTTCGAATCGAGAATTCCGATTACAGGGATCTTGCACCTGCGTGCTTCCTTGATTGCGTTTTCTTCCTTTTTGACGTCGATGATGAAAAGCGCCTGGGGAAGCTCTTCCATGTCAACGATACCGCGGAGAAACTTTTCGAGCCTTGCCAGCTCGTCGCCCAAAATCTTGGCTTCTTTCTTGCCGGCTGCCTGGAAGTAGCCTTCCTCCTTCATCCGGCGCAGTTCCTTAAGCCTTTGAACCCTCTGGCGAATCGTGCGGAAGTTTGTAAGCATCCCGCCAAGCCACCTTTGGTTGATGAAAGGCATGCCGCACTTGACTGCCTCTTCTTCGATGGCCTCTTGGGCCTGCTTTTTGGTGCCTATGAAAAGAATCTTGCCGCCGTCGCTCACGATTTTTACAATGTAATCGTGAACGTCATCCACCATCTTTGTGGTTTGTTGAAGATCGAGAATGTGGATCCCGTTGCGCTTCGTAAAAATATAGGGCGCCATCTTGGGATTCCACTTGCGCGTGGGATGGCCGAAATGCGCGCCGCATTCCAACAACTGCCTAAGCGATATGAGTGCCAACCGGTGAATCTCCTTGCTGGATGTTCCGCTCCGAAAAGCGAACGCGCTTTATACCATAAATCCATCGGGGATTCAACATGTCTGCGCCTGCATACGAAATAGAGTATAATTTGACCCTGGGCAGCAGTTTCGACATTAATCGCGGTGACATTAGGGCCAGGCTTGCGCTTGGGGACGTCGTCATCCTCGATGGGGCGATGGGCACGGAGCTGGAGCGGCACCGCGCGATTTCAACGTCCCCGCTTTGGAGCGCGGAGGCGGTCGAGCTTCGCGAAGAACTTGTCGCGGCCATTCACCGCGATTACATTGCCGCGGGCGCGGAAATCATCACAACCGCCACATTCCGGTCAACCAAGCGCACCTTCGAAAAAATCGGCCGAGCGGGCGATTATTTGCAAAACACGAGGCGGGCTGTCGAGCTCGCGAAAGAAGCCGTTTCGAACGCCGGAAGCCCTCGGCAAATCTTTATTGCCGGAAGTATTGCGCCCCTCGAGGATTGTTTCAGACCCGACCTGGTGCCGTCAAAAGAAGAATGCGAGCGGGAGCACGGCGCGCAGGCCGAATTGCTGGCCGACTGCGGAGTGGATTTCATCCTCGCAGAAACGTTCAACAGCGTCAGCGAATCCGTGGCGGTAGCCAAGGCCGCCCGTGCCACCTGCCTGCCTTACTTTGTGGCGGTTACTTGCACCACACACGGCACTTTGCTAAGCGAGGAAAGCATCGAGCTATTCGTTGACTCTGTCGCGCCGTACGAACCTGCGTGCCTTCTGATTAATTGCACGCCGGCGAGATCTTTGCTTTTGTCGCTTCAAAGGCTCGCGGCGCGATTTCCCGGCGCCGTCGGCGCATATGGAAATGTAGGTATGTCAGCGTCAATCCACTGGGAATTCACCGACGAGGTGACGCCGGCCGCGTACTTGAATTACGCGAAAACTTGGCTTGCATCCGGAGCGCGGGTTCTTGGGGGATGCTGCGGAACCAACCCCGAATTCATCAGGTTATTGAGCTTTCATCTGGAAGGAGCGAAACCGATAAGAGATTCCGGTGTATAGGCGGAAGTTAAATTCCTAGGTTTACACTGATACGCTGCCTGTGTATCTCCCCCAAACCTCTGCCATTGCGTTTACTATTTCACCTTCCGTGGCACCGGCTCTGATTGAATCAACGACGGCCTCGCATATTCCCGCGCCGGCCTCGCATGACTTGACGACCAGTCCGAGCGTTTTGGAGATTTCTTTCTTTTGCCGATCCGTTCTGGCGGAAATGTACTGTTCAAGCCGTTCGATTTGCTCCTGCTCGGCGTTTTCGTTGCGGCGCAAAGTTTCCACCGATTCATTCGAAGCGTCTTTGAACCGGTTTACGCCGACGATTGTTCTTTCGCCGGAATCCACCTGCTTTTGCCATTTGTAAGCGGCGTTTTGGATTTCGCGCTGGGGGTATCCGGCTTCGATTGCCGCCACCATTCCGCCCATCGAGTCCGTCTTCCTGATGTATTCCACTGCTCCCGCCTCGATTTTGTCTGTCAAATCTTCGATTAACCAACTGCCTCCAAGCGGATCAACGGTATCCGCAACTCCCGTTTCGTAAGCGATGATTTGTTGAGTGCGAAGCGCGATTTCCACGCTTTGCTCGGTAGGAAGCGCAAGCGCTTCGTCGAAGCTGTTTGTGTGAAGCGACTGCGTTCCGCCCAGCACCGCCGCGAGCGCCTGGTAAGCCGTTCGCACGATGTTGTTGTGCGGCTGCTGCGCGGTGAGCATGCTTCCCGCGGTCTGCGTGTGGAATCGGAGCAGCATCGACTGGGGATTCTTGGCGCCGAACCGCTCCTTCATCAACCTTGCCCAGAGCCTTCTCGCCGCCCGGAATTTGGCGACTTCCTCCAGGAAATTGTTGTGCGCGTTGAAGAAAAACGAAAGCCTTGGAGCGAAGTCGTCTATTTCAAGCCCGCCGGAAAGCGCGGCCTCGCAATACGCGATTCCGTCCGCAAGGGTAAACGCGACCTCCTGCACGGCGGTGCATCCCGCTTCGCGGATGTGATATCCGCTGATGCTTATCGTGTTCCAGTGCGGCAGGTGTTTCCGGCAATATCGAAAACTGTCCACCGTCAGTTTCATGCTCGGCGCGGGCGGGAAGATGTACGTCCCGCGCGCCATGTATTCCTTGAGTATGTCGTTTTGAATGGTGCCGCGCAGCTTCTCTCCCGGCACTCCCTGCTCTTCGCCCACAACCTGGTAAAAGCCCAGCAATATCACCGCCGGGGCGTTGATCGTCATGCTTGTGGATACTTTATCCAGTGGGATTCCCGCAAACAGAGTCCGCATATCCTCGATTGTGTCAATGGGTACGCCGACTTTGCCAACCTCGCCGCGCGCCATCGGGTCATCCGAGGCGTACCCCATTTGCGTTGGCAGGTCAAATGCAACCGAAAGACCTGTTTGGCCCGCTTCGAGGAGGAACCTGTATCTCTCGTTCGTCTCTTTCGCTGTCGAAAATCCCGCATACTGGCGCATCGTCCAGAGTCTTCCGCGATATCCGGTTGGCGTGATTCCTCTGGTGAAAGGATATTCGCCCGGCCAGCCGATATCATAGTCCGATCTTTTCCCGATTTCCGTTCCGCATATGCGCGGTGTTTCCCACCCCGAAGTGGAAGGAAGCACGTCTTTTCTTTCGGGGTGTTCTTTAAGGAACGGAAAAAGAATGTTCTCTTCCCAGTTGCTGCGGCTTGATTTATCTGACATGGCAGTAGGCTGAAGGCCGTTCGGATTTTAGCAAAAAGCACTTTCCTGAAGGCTCATTTTCCTTTTGAGACTTCATTCACCTGCTTGATAATCTCACCGGCCAACGGTACAGCGCTGTCCGCGGCCTTGCCCGCGTTTTCGAGCAAAACCACAACCGAATATTCGGGATTTTCGTAGGGGAAGTATCCCACGAACCACCCATGGGGCTCTTTTCCATGCGGGGCATCCGCGGTTCCCGTCTTTCCCGCCGATGAAATTCCCGTTCCCCGCAGTTGTTTTGCCGTGCCGTTCAAAACCGCCCGCCGCATTCCCTCGCGGACGATGCGGAACGACGACTTGTCAGCATGAATGCGAAGATTGGGCTGCCTTGCCGATTCCACCATTTTGCCATCGTGGATATAACCTTTGAGGATATGAGGACGCGGCGTGTCTCCGTCCGTAACAATCGCATTCACGCTCCAAAGCACTTGAAGAGGAGTGGCCAGGACGAATCCCTGGCCGATGGACATGTTTGCGGTGTCGCCGGCCCACCAATCGTCTTTCCAAATTTGCTTTTTCCAGCTCCGGTCCGGCACGAAGCCCTTTTTTTCCCCGGCCAGTTCTATGCCCAGCGTATCTCCGAATCCGAATCTGCGGGCGTATTCCGCGAGCTTGCTGCTTCCCGTTTCGACCCCGATTTTCCAAAACACGATGTCGCAGCTTTTGCCTATCGCGTCCTTGAAGACTATCGGCCCGTGCCCGCCGGAAACGTACTCTTCCCGGAAAATCCGGTTTCCAAGCTCGTAAGTGCCAGGACAAGTCCATTGCATATTCTCGGAAGCTTTGCCGGTTTCGAGGGCGGCGATCGCGGTCACGAGTTTGAAAGTCGAGCCTGGCGGATAAGTGCCCCCAATCGCCCGAAAGAATTCGGGCATTCCCACCTTATCGTTCAGCAGCTTCACGCGATAATCGGCGTATTGCGGAAGGTAAAACAGGTTGGCATCGTAACTTGGGCTGGACACCATTGCAATTATTTCGCCAGTGAACGGCTTGGATACGATCGCGCAGCCGCGCCTTCCTTTGAACAGCTCAAAAATCCGCGCCTGTATCTGTGAATCAATTGTCAAGTAAATATTCTGGCCGCTTTTGGCCGGTGTTTCGTTTATCAGCCGTTTGAAAGCGCGGTTCTTTGTTACCTCGATTTCTTTGCTTCCTGCACGGCCGTGAAGGTATTCCTCGAATGCTTTTTCCGCACCGGTTTTGCCCACGAATTCAAGCCTGTCGTATCCGGAGCCGGTTTGCGCCTTTGGATCTTTTTCGGACATCGCACCCGTGTAGCCGATTACATGCGCGGCTGCCGCTCCCAGCGGGTATTTCCTTCGGTAATTGTTTTCCTCCACGAACACGCCGGGAAACCTGGTGGAGTTTTCACTGAAAAATATCACCTGCTCCGGAGTTAGATTATCCCGAATCGATACAGGCTGATAGGGATAATTCCGCTTTTTTTCCTTTTCAATCCTTTCGGCCAACGCTTCAACCGGTTCCCCAAGCGCCGCCGCGATGGGTGGAAGCGCTTCATCCTCTCCTCCTTCCAGCGGAGGAAAGTACATTAGACTGAAAACCGGTTCGTTTACGGCTAGGGGACGGCCTGCGCGGTCGAAAATCTGGCCGCGCGGCGCGATGTGCGGGATGAACTTGATCTTGTTTGAAACCGCGCCCTTCAGAAAATCCGGGTACTTATGAACCTGCATGTAAAACAATCGAATCGCTATCAGCAGGAAAACGAGCGCAACAATTCGCCTGTACGCGACAAGACGTGGATCAGGGGGCGGCTGGACGTTAGGAGCGGCCAAACCTGCCCCTCCTCACTACGGCGGTTTCCCGAATTCCCGACAGCCATGTCCCGGCGGAACGCCAGAAAATCCCAACCAGCACTCCCGCCCAAATGGTGCCGTAGTAGTTGACGGATAAAAGGACGACAGGCCAGTCGCCGTGGCCAAGAAAGAACAGAAGCGCATACTGGACGAAAAATTTTACTAGATCCAGCGCGATGAACAACGCGATGCCCACCTGCCAGGTTTTTGCAACCAGTGCATCTCCCAGCGTGAGCACAACCAGCGCCGGGAAGCAGTAAAAAATTGTGTGCAACAAAAACAGATGATCGCCGAATGAATCCGCAACCAGTCCGGCGAACAAGCCGAGCACGATTGAAACGTTCGGACTGACGAAAATGGCTACAGCAAGAAGAACCGCGAGCGGAAGGTCGAACCCCTTTGCAATTTGCGGATTCGAGTTGTTAATCAGTATCAGCGCGATCAGCGACGAGCCGACAGCGAATGTTGACCTTGCAATCGCCGGCCATGGATCCTCTTTAGGCATACGCGCATTATGGTCCAACATGGCCTCCGGTTCCGCCGGTTGCGAGTACTGCAACCTCCTCCAGCGAGCCGAGGTCGGCTCCCGGCTCGACTTCTATCGTTTGCGTCTGCTTGTTCGCTTCGCTGATAACTTTTCCGACTGTTCCGATGTAAACGCCTCGCGGCTTGCCCTGGGTAAGTCCGCTTGTATACACCTTTTCGCCGACCGAAATCTTGTTCCTTTTCGGCACGAAATCCAGGCGAAGCGTGTTCACCAGCTCGATGCGCTCCCGGACGCCCGACTTTACGACTCCCTGGCTGCCGGACACCGAAGTGACGGCGCCTATTGCGAAGTCGGGATTGAATAAAAGTCTGACCTTGGATTTGTCGCGATCCGCCGTTTCTATTTCGCCGGCCAGGCCGCCTGCGGCCAGCACCAGATCGCCTTGAGCGATTCCGTCGCGCGTGCCGCGATCGATCCAAATCGAATCGAACCATAGTTCGAGCGAGCGCCCAATCACCCTGGCCGAGACGAATTTGTATCTGGCAAGTTCGGGCAGCTTCAGAAGTTTTCTTAGCCTTGAGGCCTCAGCCTCCGCAGCCTCCAGTTCTGCAACTCTTTTTTTCAGCAATGCGTTTTCGTTTTCCAGCCGCTCGTTGTCAGCAGCTATCGGCTTAAGCCTGAATATGTATCCAAGGCTCGCCACACCGTCCACGACTGCGCGCACCAAGGTAATCACCGGCGTTGCCACGCCTACGATCGCGGAGCCGACCGGATTGTGCCTTCCCGCGGCCTCGAAAGCGGTCGACACGACAATCGCCAGCACCAGCGCAACCGCCGCGAAGTAAACTCCGCGCGGTTCGGATTGCCTTCTTTCGCCGGGCTGGACCAGTCTGGGGCGTCTTCGTCGGAGCACGGCTTAGTTTATCAAACGGCTTCCGACCGCCGTTCGGAAATAAGATAAAATCGGCGCGTGATCCGCTCAATATTCGCCGCTGCCATATTGCTTTCGCTCTTCGCATCGCACGCATTCTGCGCGATCCCTGGGCCGGCGGAAATAGTCGAAATCCATCTCGACAGAATCGCGGCATCCGATTTTCCGGGCGCGGAAAAGCTGTTTTCGGACGCTTTCCGAGCTGCGATTCTTTCCAATGTGCGGTTAGTGAATGTGTATTTGCTCGGCCGGAAGGAAGCGCTCGCAGAGTCCGGCTATTCGCTCGAAGAGCCGTCCATTCTCGAAGAAGGCAGATTCGCGCTTGTCCAAGCTCAATTTGAAAACGACCAAGTTTTTTATTATTTAATCCGGGAATCTTCAGGTTGGCGAATCGAGGCTTTTTCCGACGTGAGATACTCCACATTCGCGGAGGGCAGGCGAGGGCTGTACCTATTCACATCGCGAGATTGGAACGACACGGGCAGCAAGGAGCTTAAATGCCGGGCGAATCTGTTCCTGATTCAGCAGGCGCTGGAAGATTACTTCGACGGAAAGGGAAAGGGAAGCTACCCCGGCAGGCTGTCGGGCGGCGACGGGACAGATGCACTTGTTACATGGGGCTATATCCCTTATGAAACAGGTTACCCACAAAATTACTTTTCGCGAAAGCCGATGAGGAACGTACGGCTCGACAAACCGGAACCGGGCGATTTTACGTACATCCCGGTGGACCGCGAAAGCGACGGAGTTTTCGAATCCTATTACCTACTGGGATGGGGGACGCCCGGCTCGGAGTACAGCCTGTTCGACGAAATTGAGATCGTCGGATTCCTGGCGTCGGCCGATGATCGAGCGAACGACGAGGCGATGGCGGATTTCATCGAATATGCGCGCAGCCGGTTCGGGGTCGTGCTGACGCCGACCGAACAGAGCGTTCGTGGTAATATCGGCGCGTCATGAGCGTTTATTGTTCTCGTTGCGGCGCGCAAAATCCGGACGAAGCGGCGTTCTGCTTCAACTGCGGGGCCAGATTTATTGCGGTACCGTCGCCTCCCCCTGCGCAGCACAATGTTCCTCCATCGGATTCTGCCGAGGAACAAAAAGAGCATCCCGTTGAAGATTCTCCGCCGGATTTTGGTTCCCCCCATGGCGAAACGCAAACGGAAATGCCACAACCGCCCGCCTGGGACGCGACCGAATTCCGCGAGCCGCAGCATTATTCCCCTCCGCCGGAGCCGTCGGCGCCCGGACAGTTGACTTCCCGTCTGGAGGTTGCTTCGTTCGGAGCGCGGGTTGGAGCGTTTATCATCGATTTTATTATTCTTCGTTTCGTTTTATTCATCGCGCTCAGACTTACCGATTTGGATTCCGAATTCCAGTTCAAAACGCCCGACGAATTCGACAGGTTTTTCAAGGATTATATGTCGGCGGTTTTTTCCAACGACCCGTCAAGAATATTCTCGGGGACGGTCGGCGAATTTTTGCAGCACTCGATGACGATTGCACTTTTGACCGGAGCGATTTTTCTGGCCTATTACTGGATATTCCACGCGATGGGCGGGCAGACTCCGGGAAAGTTCGCGCTAGGCATCCGGGTGTGCCGCGCGGACGGACGCCCGATCGGTTGGGGTGCAAGCCTACTCCGTTATATCGTCTACTGGCTGGGCAGCAAGGTGCTTTATCTTGGAAGCCTTTGGGGAATGTTCAGGCCGGACGTTGCGACGTGGCACGACCTCGCCGCGGGTACGCGCGTCTATCGAATCAAGACGCCGGAACCGGCGCAACATCCTCCGCAAACCGGGCGATGACGAACGAAGCGCGTATGAAAACGCCGCGGCGAAGTCCAATGGAAGCGTGGTATAATTCCGCGCTTTTAACACTCCCGGAGCATCGAATTGCACGATAATCTCGCCGTCGTTGTGCTTGCTGGCGGGCTATCCACCCGCTTCAAGTCCGATACGCCGAAACTGCTTCACAAACTCGCCGGAAAACCCATACTGGGATGGGTGCTGGATGCCGCGCGCGTACTCAATCCCTTGCAAATTATTGTCGTTTACGGCCCTCACAACGAATTCCTGAAGGAGCATTTTCAAGGGGTGGACTGGGCGCTGCAGGAGCACCCGAGAGGCACCGCGGATGCGCTGCTTTCCTCGAAATCCGTGCTTGACCCGCGGGTAAAGGAAATTTTGTTGATATCAGGCGATACGCCATTTATCAGGCCGGAGACGCTGCTCGATGCCGTTGAAATGTTCGAGGGCGTCGCCAAGGATGTCAAAGCGGTCGTGCTGGCTGCAATCATAGGCGATCCCACCGGATACGGCCGTATAGTGCGATCCGGAAACCGCGTCGACAGGATTATCGAGGAAAAGGACGCGAAACCGAGCGAGCGGGAGAACCGCGAGGTCAACAGCGGGATTTACGTACTGGCGCTCAACGGAATCTGGAGCGAGCTTTCGGGCGTCAGCACCGAGAACGCCAAGGGCGAAATGTATCTCACCGACGTTATTTCCACCCGCAAGGCGCTGATATGCCCGGTGCAGGATTCTTGGGAGATCGCGGGGATCAACACGCGCGCGGATCTGGCGGCGGCGGAAGCCGAAGCCCAACGCCGGATAATTTCCCGGCATTTGTTGGATGGAGTCAGCTTTATACGCCCCGAAACCTGCTATGTCGAGGCCGCGGTGACAATCGCACCCGACACCGTGATTATGCCGGGCACATGCCTGCTTGGAAACACGACCATCGGCGCGGGATGCAAAATCGGTCCAGACAGCTACATAGACCGCTCGTCCATCGGCGACGGGTGCGAAATTCTTAAGAGCACAGTCAACCGGGCAAGTGTTGGTAATAGAGTAAAAATCGGTCCATTCTGCAACGTACGGCCGGAAACAGTGCTTGAGGACGATGTCAAGCTGGGCGACTTTGTTGAAATCAAAAAGGCCCGTGTCGGCAGGGGCTCCAAGATTCCGCATCTTTCATACGTCGGCGACGCGGTAATCGGCGAAAGGGTGAATATTGGGGCTGGAACAATTACCTGCAATTACGACGGTGTGAACAAGCATCAGACGACTATCGAGGATGACGTATTCGTGGGCTCGAATTCCACCATCATCGCCCCTCGCATTATCCGAAAGGGCGGGTACGTTGCGGCTGGAAGCGTTATTACAGAGGACGTTCCGCCGGATGACCTCGCCGTCGGGCGCGGCCGCCAGGTGAATAAATCCGGTTACGCGAGACGGTTGCGTGAAAGCATGGCAAGGAGCAGGGAAAAGGCGGCCAAAGCCGGCGCAATCCCTGATTCCGGAGAAAAGGGGGAAGAAGCTGATGGTTCGTAAAAGCAAAGGACTTGACAACGGCCCCGTTTTTTCCGTTCGCGAGATGAAGATTATTGCCGGCAATTCAAACCTTCCGCTCGCCAGAAAGATAGCCAAGAAGCTTGGTGTTGAGCTGGGAAAGGTCAAGGTGGGACGCTTCTCCGACGGCGAAATCCAAGTGAAAATAGACGAAAGCATGCGAGGTCTGGACGTTTTCGTAATCCAGTCCACCTGCAACCCGGTCAACGACAATCTTATGGAGCTGCTGATTATTATGGACGCGTTGCGCAGAGCCAGCGCGCGTCGCGTCTACCCGGTTATTCCTTATTACGGCTACTCGCGCCAGGACAAAAAAGTCCAGCCGCGCGAGCCGATAACCGCGCGCCTTGTTGCAAACTTGATCGAATCCTGCGAAGCGAGCCGCGTTTTGTGCATGGATTTGCATTCGAACTCAATCCAGGGATTTTTCAATCTTCCGGTGGACAATCTGACCGCGATCAACAATTTGGTAGGCGCGATGCACCAGCATGGTTTGGTCCACAGCGACATGATCGTTGTATCTCCGGATGTCGGGGGCGTGCAGCGCGCGAACGAAGTTACAAACAAGATCGAACGCTTCTATGGATTGAAAGTGCCTCTGGCCATTATCGCCAAGCGCCGTCCCGAGCCGAACGTGAGCGAAGTTCTTGAGGTCATCGGAGACGTTAAGGGCAAAACGGCGGTCATCTTTGACGATATGATCGACACGGCGGGCAGCGTCACAAACGGGGCGGAGGAGTTGACCCGCCGCGGCGCAAAGGAAGTCCACGTTTACGCTACGCACGGGCTGATGAGCGGAAACGCGTATTCCAGGCTTGACGCCAGTCCGATAAAAAAAGTGGTCGTCACGGACACGATCCCGCTGCACCGCCGCTCGAACAAGGTGGAAGTGGTGTCAACCGCCGGCATATTCGCCAGAGCGATCAAGAACTGTTTCGAAGACCAGTCCATCAGCCAGATTTTTCATGAAAACCTGGTTGACTAGTTCGAATTTCGTTTCTTGCAATTGATACGCTTTAGCAAGCGATTGCGGTGCAGGAGTTCGCTTGCCGGAGAGCCGCCGTCTTGCTATAATCCGACGGCTTTCAGCCGAATAACGGAGCTTGCGTGCTTCTCGATTTCGTTCCAATCCTGATTTACTTCGTGATTATGGTCGGCCTTGCGCTGATCATAATCGGCCTTTCGCACCTTCTTTCCCCTCGCGGCCGCGGCAAGGCGGCGGTATTCGAGGAACCGTACGAGTGCGGCTTGCCAAGCGAAGGAGCGGGGCCGGAGCGGTACCCGATCAAGTTTTATCTCGTTTCAATCCTCTTCGTCCTGTTCGACGTCGAGGCGGTGTTCCTCTGGCCGTGGGCGATTTCGTTCCAAAGCTATCGTGCAAGCGGCTTCACCGCGTTCTGGTATATCGAGATGGTGGTTTTTCTGGCGATTTTGCTCGTCGGATACCTGTACTTGATCGGCAAGGGAGCATTCGACTGGAAGTAAACCGCGGATTCGTCATTGGCGCGCCGCGGAGGCAGCATGTCCGGGCGGCATGCGTCCGCCCGTGTAAAAAGTTTCACAAGCGCGGCGCCGCAAGGCGCAGTGCGGAGATACATAAATGGCACTGGAAGACATACTCGGAAGCAGCGTCGTCTTCACAACCGTGAAGAAGATGATGAACTGGGCGCGGGCCAATTCGCTGTGGCCGATGGGTTTCGGTCTCGCGTGCTGCGCGATCGAAATGATGAGCACAAGCGCGTCCAATTTCGACATTAGCCGGTTCGGAAGCGAAGTATTCCGCTCAAGTCCACGGCAGGCGGATTTGCTTATCGTGCCCGGCAGGCTTTCCTGGAAGATGGCGCCTATAATCCGGCACCTTTACGACCAGATGCCCGAGCCGAAATGGGTGATCTCGATGGGAGCGTGCGCATCCAGCGGCGGCGTTTTTCAGACGTACACGATCGTCCACGGTGTGGACAACATAATTCCCGTGGATATTTACGTGCCGGGCTGCCCGCCGCGTCCGGAGATGCTTCTTGACGGGTTGATGAAACTTCAAAAGAAAATCGTCAACCCGGACTATGAAATCAAGATCAAGAACCGCGGCGTGCCCGATCCCGAAATGGTTGCGCTCAGGGAGGGCAAAGAATAGTGTCCGGCAATCGCAGCGGAATGAAGCCGAGTGAACAGGTCAAATGGGGCAGGCCCAACCGCCGCGGCGAGCTTGGCGCGGAGGTCGTCGTCAGGAATTACGAGGACGAGTCCAAAGCCGCGGCGGAAAATACGCTCGCGAGGCTGAAGGCGGCGCACGGCTCCGCGATAAAAGATGTTCGCCAATTTAGAAACGAAATCCGCGTGGAGGTTGCACCGGAAGCGCTGCGTGAAGTGCTTTTGTTTTTGCGCGACGAGCAAGAACTTGAGTTTAAATACCTGTCGCAGATTGCCGGCGCGGAGTGGCACAAAAACGAGCAGACGCACGAGCGGTTCTTTTACGTCAGCTACGATCTTTACTCTTTCCGGCTAAAAACGCGGTTTTACGTTTACCTCGTGCTGCCGGAAGACGATCCCTCCGCGCCGAGTGTTGCGGATTTGTTTTCGACTGCGGAATGGCACGAGCGCGAGGTTTTCGACCTTTTCGGCGTAGATTTTTTGGGGCATCCGGATTTGCGTCGGATTCTCCTTCCGCCGCATTACGACGGCCATCCGCTACGCAAAAGTTATCCCGCCCACGGAAAGGACGTCTGGGAACTCGGCAGGCATGTGGTGCCTTCGAATTACGACGAAATCATCGGGACGATTCACTGACCCGAATCTTCAATGAACAATTTCGAAGCGAAAGTTGCGATGGAAGGCGGAGAAGCCCTGGGGCAGGGAGATGTCGCGCGCACCGAAAAGCGCGTGCGCCTCAACATGGGGCCGCAGCATCCATCCACGCATGGCGTGCTCCGGCTCGCGTTGGAACTCGACGGCGAGCAGATCGTCGCTTGCAAGCCGGACATAGGATTCCTTCATACGGGAATCGAGAAGATTTCGGAAACGCGCAACTGGACGCAGAACATCACGCACTATCCGCGTCTCGACTACTTGTCGCCGATGAACAACGAAATGTGTTACTGCATGGCGGTCGAAAAGCTGCTCCAAATACAAGTTCCCCGCCGCGCGCAGTACATCCGCGTCCTGATGAGCGAGCTGACCCGAATAATAAGCCATCTTGTTTGGCTGGGAACGCACGCGATCGACATAGGCGCGATGAGCGTATTTTTGTATTGCTTCATCGAGCGGGAAAAGATACTCAAGTTCTACGAGGCCGTCGGCGGTCAAAGGATGATGACGTCCTATATGCGCATCGGCGGCGTAGTGTACGACCTTCCCGATGGATTCGAGGACGAAGTCGGGAAGTTTCTCAATGAATTCCCCGCGAGAATCAAGCTGTACGAAAGCCTGCTCACCAAAAATCCGATTTGGATTCGCCGAACGAAGGGCGTCGCCGCGATGAGCGCGGAAGACAGCATTGCGCACGGACTATCCGGGCCGCTTCTGCGCGCCGCGGGAGTGGACTGGGATATCAGGCGGGACAATCCGTACCTGGTGTATCCGGAGCTCGATTTCGACATTCCCATCGGGGAAAACGGAGATATTTACGACCGTTATCTCGTCAGAATGGAAGAGATGAAGCAAAGCGTGCGGATATGCGAGCAATGCCTTCGTGAGCTGAAGAAGATGGGGAAAGGCGAAGGTGAGCTGGATCACATGGCGCGTCATCCCAAATACACGCCGCCCCCCAGGCACAAGGTTCAGGATTCGATCGAGGAGCTTATCCATCATTTCAAGTACTGGACCGAGGGCATTCATCCACCGATCGGCGAGGCATATGCGAACATCGAAGCATCCAAGGGAGAGCTTGGTTTCTGGGTGATTTCTGATGGAACCGCGCATCCCTGGCGCGTCAAGATCCGCCCGCCGTCGTTCGTCAATCTCTCCGCGATCGAGGATATGGTGCGCGGTCAACTTATCGCTGACGTCGTCGCCGCCATAGGCAGCTTGGACATCGTTTTGGGGGAGATTGACAGGTGATTTCGTTCTTGCTTTTACATCAGGAGCTTAGTTGATGGCTGTCGCCGTGACCAAAATTCCAGCGGAGCTCAAGTCGAAGTTCGACGAGCTGGAGTCGCGCGGGAAATACCCCAAGCGGCTTTCAATGCTCGTTCCGGCGCTTCACATAGCCCAAGAGCATTACGGCTGGATAAGCGGCGATGCGGTAGCCGCGGTCGCGGAATTTTTGGGCGTCCCGGAGAATTACGTAAAAGGCTGCGCCAGCTTTTACTCCATGTTTTTCATGGACAAGCCCGGAAAGTACGTTATTCAGGTCTGCCACAACGCTACTTGCCAACTGCTCGGCGCCGAGGACATCATTGCCCACCTGGAAGAAAAACTTGGTGTTGAAACAGGGAAGACGACGCCAGACGGGAAATTCACGGTGCTTGCGGTCGAATGTCTGGCGGCTTGCGGGCGCGGCCCGGTGATCCAGATCAACAACCGCGAATACCACGAGAACATGAATATCAGAAAAGTCGACGAGCTTTTGGAGACGCTGAAGTAGATATGGCCGAAGAAACCAGAGTCGTGATGCAGGACATAGACGTGCCGGGAATGGCGTCCCTGGATGTCTTTGTCAAGCGCGGCGGATACTTGGCGCTCAAGAAAGCGCTCAAGATGACGCCCGACGAGGTTATTGCGGAAGTCAAGAAATCGGGACTGCGCGGCAAGGGAGGCGCGGGATTTTCCGCAGGCCAGAAGTGGAGCTTTATTCCTAAAACGCCGGGCCCCAAGTATCTATGCGTGAACGCGGACGAAAGCGAGCCGGGCACATTTAAAGACCAAATGATTCTTGAGTTTGTGCCGCACAGGATGATCGAGGGCGCGGTCATCGCGGGCTACGCGTTCGGTGCGACGCACATTTTCATTTACATCCGCGGCGAGTTTTGGAAGGAAATCAACATTGTCCAAAAAGCGGTTGACGAGGCATACGCCGCCGGATATCTCGGCAAGGGAGTCTGCGGGAGCGATTATTCCGTCGAATGCACGGTGCATCCGGGCGCCGGAGCGTACATCTGCGGCGAGGAGACATCGCTTCTGGAATCGCTCGAAGGCAGACGCGGCGAGCCGAAGATGAAGCCGCCATTCCCCGCTATCAGAGGGTTGTACGACCGCCCGACGATAATCAACAACGTCGAAACCCTCGCGACGGTTCCGGCCATAATCGAGAGGGGCGCGGACTGGCATTTGTCGCTCGGCACGAAGGAAAGCCCCGGAATAAAGATGTTCTCGGTTTCCGGCCACGTCAACAAGCCGGGGGTGTACGAAATTGCATACGGAACGAACCAGCTCGATTTCATCGAGACGCTTTGCGGAGGAGTGAGCGGAGGGAAGCTCAAGGCGATTATCCCCGGCGGCTCCAGCGTTCCGGTCATGCCCGCGGCCAACTGCGACTGCCCGCTTTCGTACGAGGGGCTGCACGCCGCCGGTTCCATGCTCGGCAGCGCGGGGATGATCGTGATGAACGAGCACACCTGCATGGTGAAAATGCTCGAAGTCATTTCCAGGTTTTACGCTCATGAATCCTGCGGCAAGTGCACGGTTTGCCGCGAAGGGACGCACTGGATGACGATGATCCTCCGGCGCATCCTTCGAGGCGAAGGAAAGATGGAAGATTTGGACACGCTGAAGGAAGCCGCGGACGGAATCGAGATGAAATCGTTCTGCCCGCTGGGCGACGCGGCGGCGTGGCCGGTGCAGAGCTTCCTAAAGCATTTCCGACACGAGTTCGTGGATTACATCGAAGGCCGGAAAAAGATGCTGCCCAAGTACAAGCCGGTCGGCACCATCGGCCACGAGAAACTTCCTGCGAGGGCGTATTGAACAAATCCGCCGCGTTTGTTTAAAACGCGGCACAGATTGGATATGAGCGAAAACGGAAAAAAGATGGTGACGCTGAAGATAGACGGGAAGACGATTACCGTCCCCGAAGGCACGTTCATCACTAGCGCGGCCGCGGCGAACGGAATCGACATCCCCGTTTTCTGCGGCCATCCCAAGATGCACCCCTGGGCGGGATGCAGGATATGCCTTGTAGAAGTAGGCCTTCCGCGGACGATTGAGCGTGACGGCCAAAAGATAACGGAAATTGCCAAACTTCCGAAGCTTCAGGCGGCATGTGCGATGCCTGTATCGGAAGGGATGGAGGTTTACACGGACACTCCCGCCGCGGAGCGCAACCGCAGGCAGGTGCTTGAATTCCTGCTTCTGAATCACCCGCTGGAGTGCCCAGTCTGCGACAAGGGCGGCGAGTGCCCGCTTCAGGACATCACCTACAAATACGGCCTGTCCGAATCACGGATGGTGGAGCCGAAGCGCGTCCTGCCGGACGCGGACGTGAACGAGTTTGTCCGGCTCAACTACAAACGATGCATCCACTGCAAGCGGTGCGTGCGGTTCCACGAGGAAGTCGCGGGCGACCATTTGATGGAATTCGGAAGGCGCGGCTGGGAAACTTTCATTCAGCCCGCGCCCGGAATCAAAAGCAAGTTTTCAGGCAACCAAGTGGAGTTTTGCCCGGTAGGAGCGCTGCTGTCGAAGCCGTCGCGCTTCAAGGGCAGGCCTTGGGAGCTGGAGCACACGCCGTCGGTTTGCACAGGCTGCGCGGTGGGATGCAATATTGAAATCCACCATCGCTTTGGCGAAGTGCACAGGCTCTGGAGCAGGGACAATCCCGAGGTGGACTGGGGCTGGCTGTGCGACAAGGGCAGATTCGTATACGAGCAGCTTTACCATCCGGAGCGGATATCGCGTCCGCTGATAAAGAACGAAGCCGGCGAGTTCGTTCCAGCAAGCTGGGGCGAAGCGATGAAGCTGGTGGCCGAAAACTTGAAAAAAACAGTCGAGCTTTACGGCAAGGAAAGCATATCGGGAATCGCGGGTTCGCGGTTGACCAACGAGACGTATTCGATTTTCCGCAGGCTGCTCGCTTCGCACATCGGGACGCCGAATTACCACTTCGGGCCTTTTATACCCGGAGTCGCAAAGAGTCCAACAAAGTTCCTTGAGGAAGTCCTGTTCCGGTCGGAGCCGTGGGAAAAGGCGACCGCAAGCGACGTGATTCTTGCGTGGGGCGTGGATCTGCTGGAAGAAGCGCCCGTGCTTGGCTTGAAAGTCGAGCGCGACCTGCAGCTTGGAAAGTGCAGGTTGATCGCGGCAAACAGCCACGCGACCGAAGGCGAGCGTTTTGCGGAGGAAGTGTTTCATTTCCCAATCAGAAAGCAGTCCGACGCGCTGAAGCATTTGATTAACGGAATCGCGGACGCAAGCGCGGCGCCACCGGAGCTAAAGCGATTTGTCGAGATTCTTTGCGGAGCGAAGTCGGTTGCGATTCTGTTCGGAAATGAAGTGCTGGGCGCACCGAATGCGGCGGAGCTGATTTCGCTTATCGCGTCGCTTGGCCGCAATTTGGAAATCAAGCTTTTCGGCGAAACCGATCACGCCGACGAAGGCGCAATTACTCCCGCGGTTTCGATTACTCCCATTTTCCGGGACGGCAATTCCATCGGCGCGATTTTGTTCAACCATATGTCCGTCATCGCTATGGAACACGCGGGCGACGAGGCGGGCGCCGCGCCGGGGCTGGACGCGATTCTGTCGGGAATGTCCGCAGGAAAGTCGCATTTCTGCTATGTGATCGGAGCCGATCCGGTCAAGAATTTTCCGGATACCAAGCTGGCGAAAGCCGCGTTCGAGCGTTGCGGATTCGTTGTGGTTCAGGATCAGTTCTTGACCGAGACTGCCAAATGCGCAAACGTTGTTCTGCCCGCGTTGACGGCGCTGGAGCAGGAAGGAACGGTAATTTCGTCCGAAAAGCGGCTTCAGAAGTTGAACGCGCCGGATGTGCGGTTCAAGCTTGCGGACTCGGATTTCGGAATTTTGCGCAAGCTGTTCGGCGAGATGGGGATTCCGTTCCGCGCGGCCACGCCGGAGGAAGCTTTCAAGCTCATTTCGGAGCGTTTCGCATTTCTGGCGGGGATGGATTACGCTTCGATTCCCGCGACAGGCAGCCCGCTGGTTTTCGCCCACTCCGCCGACGGCTCGACTCCCGCGGGGAAAAACGAGTTCGCGAAATTCGGCGGCGTTGCACCGCTAGCTGAATCCGCGGGCGGAGACAATTTGCTCGTGCTTATTCCGAAAGTGTTTCATTTCAACGGCGAGAACCATTCGATGCATTCCGAGCATTTCCGAGTCGCAGTGGGCGAACCGTTCTGCGAGATAAATCCCGCCGATGCTGGGAGATTGGGAATTGCGGACGGAAGCCGCGCCGAGCTTGCAAGCAAGGCGGGCGGCATCGAGCTGTTCGTCAAGGTGACGCAGCGCGTTCCCGCGGGGCATGTCCTTGTATCCGACAGTCTGCCCGGAGTGCGCCTCGCCGATATCTTGACGCTCGGCGAACATACGGTTGTGAATCTTGTTCCGGTCGGCGAAGCGGTCGCCGCGGGGGGAGGGTAGCGGCGAGAAGCCTCGCGCAGCGGAGAAACCATGGAGCTGATGGATTTAGTCTGGGCGGTCGTGAGGATACTGGCGGTGCTGGTGGTTTTGCTCGGATGCATGGCATACCTGACGCTGTTCGAGCGTCGCGTCGTCGGCTTCTTCCAGCTTCGCCCCGGCCCGAACCGCGTCGGCTGGCAAGGTCTGCTCCAGCCGATCGCTGACGGCGTCAAGCTCCTTTTCAAACAGGAAATCGTGCCGCGCGCCGCGGACAGGTTCGTGTATTTCCTCGCGCCCGCGATTTCGTTGATTGCGGCGTTCATGCTTTTTGCTGTAGTCCCTATTCAGCAGAATTTCTTTATCGCGGATGTCAACGTCGCGCTGATATACGTGCTTGCGATGTCGTCGCTCGGCACATACGGAATAATCCTCGCGGGATGGTCGAGCGGCAGCAAATACAGCCTGCTGGGAGGGCTGCGCAGCTGCTCGCAGATGATCAGCTACGAGCTGGCGCTGGGGCTTTCGATCATTCCAGTCGTGCTTTATTCCGGCACGTTCAGTTTGAACGGGATCGTCGAGGCGCAGACAAAATTCTGGCCGAATGTTTTTTCGTCGCCGGTCAACGTTCTCGCGGTTATCTGCATGGTCGCGTCCGGACTCATATTCCTCATAAGCATATTCGCCGAAACGAACCGCGCGCCGTTTGATCTGCCGGAGGCCGAAAACGAGCTTGTCGCCGGCTACCACACCGAGTACAGCTCGATGAAATTCGCTATGTTCTTTCTGGGCGAGTATGTGAACATCATCGCGGCCGGAGCGATGACCGCCACGCTGTTCCTGGGCGGATGGGCGGGGCCGCAGTGGTTCGGGCCGGTCTCCGGACTGGTCTGGTTCTCGGTTAAGACGGTCGCGATTATTTTCTTCTTTGTATGGGTAAGGGCGACTTTGCCTCGGTTCCGGTACGACCAGCTTATGAAGTTCGGCTGGCTGATACTGCTCCCCATCGCGCTCGCGAATGTGATATTCGCCGGGACGCTTATGGTTTTCGGAATCGGGCTTCCGCCCCTGCCTCTTGGATAACGGTGATTTGAAATGAGCGAAAAGAAAGGAGTAGTGCTGAATCCGCTCGAGATCGTAAGGGGTCTCGGGTTGACTCTGCGCGAATTCGGCAAGGGCATCACCGGCGGGCTTGTCACGCTGCAGTATCCGGAAAAGCGGCCGGATTTGGCCCCGCGGTTCCGCGGGATGCATCGCCTGGAGCGCTACCATACCGGCCCCTACAAGGGGCTGGAGCGGTGCGTGGGATGCGCGCTTTGCGAGGCGGCGTGCCCGCCCAAGGCCATCACCGTGGTCGCGGAAGACAATCCTCCCGATCCGGCGGAGTGGAAATCGCCCGGCGAACGTTACGCTAAGGTTTACGATATCGATTACCTGCTTTGCATATTCTGCGGAATGTGCGTTGAAGCTTGTCCCTACGACGCGATTGTGATGAAGCATGAATTCGAACTCGCGGACGATTCGCGCGCGCCCGGAAACAACAAGTTCATCTACACTAAAGAAGACCTTCTGGACCGCGTTTTCGAGGGGCCGAAGGAACCGGAGTTCAAGGTTGGCAAGTTCGATATCTGATTTGTCCGGCGAGGCGGACAGGAGAAGGATTTGAGTTTCGAGCTGATCATTTGGGGCGTACTTGCCGGAGCGGCGGTGATATTGGCCGTTATGATGCTTTGGATGAAAAGCCCCGTTCACGCGGCGCTTTGCCTTATCGGCGTGATGGCGTGCCTCGCGGTGCTTTATTTGATGCTCGGCGCGTTCTTCCTGGGAATGGTGCAGGTGGTCGTTTATGCCGGCGCGGTGATGGTGCTGTTTTTATTCGTCATTATGTTCTTTTACCGCCCGAAGCAGCGCATCGAATACATGAAAGCGCCGCGAGCGACCCAAATCGGCGGCGCAGCTCTTGTCGCGTTTGTTTTCTTCTGTCTGTTAATGTTTGCCTTCGGAAACTTCAGCCTGACGGCATCGCCGTCCGTCTCGGAATGGAAAGGCGGGCTTTCTGCAATTGAATCAAGCCCGCAGTACAACATTCCGCCGGCGGAACTGGACAGGAACAATCCACATCTCATAGGCGAGTTGCTTTTTTCAAGATACCTTTTGCCTTTCGAGCTGACGTCGCTTTTGCTTTTGGCGGCGATGATAGGCGCCGTTGTGCTGGCCAAGCGCAGTCCGGGCGGCAATCCGAAAAATCGGGAGGGCGGCGAAAGTGGCTAACGTCCCGATGTTCTACTTCACCACGCTTGCGGCCGTTCTGTTTTCAATCGGCGCGGCCGGAGTTTTGATCAAGCGCAATCCGCTTGTTATTTTCATGAGCATCGAGTTGATGCTGAACGCGGTCAACCTTTCGTTCATAACTTACAGCCGCTATCTTCATTATTTGGACGGCCAGGTTTACGCGTTTTTGTTGATCACGATCGCGGCCGCGGAAGTCGCGGTCGGACTTGCAATCATCGTTGCGATGTACAGGCACAAAGCTGATGTGGACATCGACGCGGCGGGGAGGATGAAAGGATGATCGAAATGTCCTTTGCTCAAATCGCCGGCCGCGAGAAGGAGGTCCGATTTTAGAAAATGGAACTCCTCAACATAATCGGCCTTGCGGTTTTATTCCCGCTTCTCGGCGCGCTCATCAACGGCTTTTTCGGCCACAAGATGGCCAAGCCCGCAGTGTACGCAACAGCGTGCGGTTCCGTGCTTTTATCGTTCCTTGTCGGTCTTGCCTCGCTGTTCATATTCAACACCGCAAGCGGAATAGTGGACGATCGGTTCGTTTCTACGCTTTTCACGTGGGCCGCCGCGGGCGACCTGAAAATAGACTTCGCGTTTTTGGTGGATCCGCTTTCGCTGGTGATGGTGCTCATCGTCGCGGGTGTAAGCTTCCTCATCCACGTTTACAGCATCGGGTATATGGCGCATGACCGCGATTTCGCGCGGTTCTTCACCTACCTCAACCTGTTTGTGGGGATGATGCTGATCCTGGTGCTCGGCGCGAGCCTGCCGATTATGTTCATCGGATGGGAAGGCGTCGGGCTGTGCAGCTACCTGCTCATCGGATTCTGGTATCACAAGGCCAGCGCCAATATCGCCGGGATGAAAGCGTTCGTCGTCAACCGGATCGGTGATTTCGGCGTTCTCGTCGCGATGTTCCTTCTGTTCGCGAACGACCGGATCGCGACGCTGGATTTCGCGGCGCTATCGCGTGCAATTCAGATTTATGCACAAACCAACTTCAACGATATTTTCCTGATTGCTGTGGCTCTTTTCCTGTTCCTCGGAGTTACGGGAAAGAGCGCGCAGATTCCTTTGTACGTGTGGCTTCCCGATGCGATGGAAGGCCCCACACCGGTCAGCGCGCTGATCCACGCCGCGACGATGGTTACATCCGGCGTGTACCTGCTCGCTAGGATGAATGTGCTTTTCTTCAGCGCGCCTACCGCGATGCTTGTCGTAGCTATTGTCGGATGCCTCACCGCGTTTGTCGCGGCGACGATAGCATTCTCGCAGGTGGACATCAAACGCGTTCTCGCGTACTCGACGGTCAGCCAGTTGGGTTACATGGTTCTCGCTTGCGGCGTCGGCGCATTCTGGGTGGGCATCTTCCACCTGATGACGCATGCGTTCTTCAAGGCGCTTCTCTTCCTCGGCTCCGGTTCCGTCATACATGGAATGAGCGAAGAGCAGGACATACGCCAGATGGGCGGGCTCGCGAAGAAAATGCCGACAACGTATTGGACGTTCTTAATAGCCTCCATGGCGATCGCGGGCGTGCCGTTCCTTTCCGGCTTCTTCTCCAAAGATGAAATCCTTGCGATGACGTATTTCTCCGAAGGTCCGGTTCCCATCGGCAAGTGGCTTTTCGCTGTCGCGCTTCTAACCGCGTTCATGACCGCGTTCTATATGTTCCGCCTTGTAATCCGCACGTTCCTTGGTGAGCCGCAATCGGAAAAGGCGAAACATGCGCATGAATCGCCGCGCGTTATGACCGTGCCGCTGACGATTCTCGCTGTGCTGTCCGTAATAGGGGGATACATCGGGCTTCCTGCGATTATCGGCGAACCGCTTCACGTGCCCAACGTGCTCGAACATTTTCTTGCGCCCGCCGCGCAGACTTTCGAGTACTCGCCGGATGCGATAGGCGAGTCCGGAATTCATGCCGCCGCGGAAATCGTCGAGACGCATTCCGGTGCCGTCGAATCAAGAGGCGCGGCCGCGGGCGAATCGCATGCAACGGAGAATGAAGTTCACTCCGGCGGACACGATCCCGGCACAGCCTGGTTGCTGCTGTTTGCTTCGGTCGCCGCAGGGGGACTTGGCATCTGGTTTGCTTTTCTGTATTTCCGGGCGATCGATTGGTCGAAGCTGCCTGCATTGCGCCGCGGGTTCGAGCGTTTCGGATTCATCGCCTACGGCAGCATTCGCAAGTGGTTCGTGGACGAGATTTACCAATACGCGATCGTCGAACCGGGCAAGATTCTTGCCAACATCGCCTGGGTCTTCGACATGGTGGTCGTGGACGGCATCGTGAACGGCACGGCGGGATTCTTCGCCTTCTGCGGAGAGAGGATTCGCAGCCTGCAAACCGGGGTCGTCCGCGCCTACGCCGCGGCGCTGTTCATAGGCACCGTCGGGTTGCTTGCAATCATAATAATTTCCAGGTTGGTGCTTTAGCCGATGCTAGAACGCCTGGACATTTTGTCTTTAATCGTGTTCCTTCCCGCAATCGGGGCGGTTCTGCTTGCATTCATAAACAAGGACGACGAAAAGCTGCTCAAAGTCACGGCGCTGGTTGTTTCGCTGATCACGTTCGCGCTTTCGCTGGTCGTCTATTTCAATTTCAACCCGCAGACACAGGACAAGCTGGTTCCGGGATACGAGTTCGGCAACAACGTGGCCTGGATGCCCGCGCTCAACATAAGGTACGTCGTGGGCGTGGACGGCATTTCGCTTTACCTTTTGATCCTGACTGCGTTCATTCTTCCCGTATGCATCCTCGGAACCTGGAACCATATTAAATCGAACATCAAGCTGTATTTGCAGATGCTGCTTCTTACGACCACGGGCATCGCAGGCGTTTTCGTGGCGCTGGATTTGATGCTGTTTTTCTTCTTCTGGGAAGTGATGCTGATTCCAATGTACTTCCTCATCGGTATTTGGGGAAGCTCGAACCGGATTTACGCGACTTACAAGTTCGTTATTTACACGATGGCCGGCAGCGCGTTGATGCTGGCCGCGATGATTCTTCTTTATATCCAGTCCGGCCATTACGGCCAGCCCACATTCGTCCTGCCGGAATTGGTCGGGATTCTGCCGCACAATCTCGACGTGCATCTGCAGATGTGGCTGTTCGCGGCGTTCGCAGTTGCGTTCGCCATCAAGGTGCCGTTGTTTCCTTTCCACACCTGGCTGCCCGATGCGCATACGGAAGCGCCGACCGCAGGCAGTATCATCCTGGCCGGCGTCCTGCTCAAGATGGGAACGTACGGATTCATCCGCTTCTGCCTTCCGCTGTTTCCCGAAGCCAGCAAGCAGTTCGCCGAAACGATCGGCGTGCTTGCCGTGATCGGAATAATATACGGCGCGCTCGTCGCCGCGGTGCAGCCGGATTTGAAACGTTTGGTTGCCTACAGTTCCATCGCGCATCTCGGATTTGTGATGCTCGGGCTGTTTTCGTTCAATCACCAGGGGATAGACGGCGCGGTTCTCCAGATGGTCAATCACGGACTTTCCACCGGTGCGTTGTTCCTGTTGGTTGGAATTCTCTACGACAGGCGGCACACCAGGCTGATAAGCGACTTCGGCGGGCTGGCGCGTTCTATGCCGCTCTATTTCGTCGTGTTCCTGATAATAATGCTTTCGAGCGTGGGGCTTCCCGGACTTAACGGCTTTGTGGGTGAGTTTCTGATTCTCGTCGGAGCATTCAAAGCGAATCCGGTTCTCGGCGGCATCGCGACGACCGGCGTGATCTTTGCTGCGGTTTATCTGCTTTATATGTTTCGCCGGGTTTTTTACGGGGAAATAACGAAGCCGGAAAACGAAAGGGTAACCGACTTGAGGACGCCGGAGCTTTTCGCCCTGATCCCGATTGTGCTTTTCTGCTTCCTGATCGGTATTTATTCGACGCCTTTCTTGAAGGATATCGGTACCGGCACCGCTCCATTGATCGAGCGGTTTTCGCGGCCGACCTCGACTGTTCGAACCGGAATAGTCGAAACGCTTGAATTGCCGGCCGCCGCAGGGTACCTGGAAAAAACGCAGGTCGGAGGTGGCGAATGAGCGGCTTGGCTCCGCAGGGCGTCAATTTCGCCGCGTTTTCACCTGTGTCCATTATCACCGCGGGCATCATTTTGACGTTGTTACTACAGTTCGCGGTGAAGGGCAGGGCTAGGATAGTGCTGCCGCTTGCGACTCTGGCGGTGCTGGCGGCCGCGTTCGTCGCGAATTCGCTTATTTGGAATCGCGGGCTTTCAAGCTTTGACGGCTCCTATTCGGCGGACAACTTCACCCTCGCAGCGACGGGTATTTTCCTTGTCGCCACGATTTTGACGGTTCTGGCCATCGCCGCCCGCTATTGCCCGTTTTCGAAATCGCCGGGCAGCGAGGGGCTGTTCGGAAGTTCCGAAGTTTTTCCTCTGATTTTATCGGCGCTGGCGGGCGCGATCGTTATGGCGGCCAGCCGCAATTTGATCTTGACTTTCCTTGCGCTCGAAACGCTTTCGATTCCGCTGTATGTGTTGGCAGGAATAAATTTGGACAGCGCGCACAGCAAGGAAGCGGGTCTCAAGTATTTCCTGACCGGCGCCTTTGCATCCGGCTTTTTCGCGTACGGCATTTCGCTTTTTTACGGCGCGATTGGAGCGCTTGACTATTCCTCGATTTCGGAAAATTCCGCCGCTCTTTCGAACGATTACACGCTTTTTGCGGGGCTCGCACTGGTCGCTGTGGGATTCGGATTCAAGGTTGCGCTGGTGCCGTTCCATGCGTGGATGCCCGACGTTTACCAGGGAAGCCCGACGCTGGTTACCGGATTTATGGCCGGGCTGGTAAAAGCTGCCGGATTCGCAGCTGCAATCAGATTTTTCGCGGAGCCGGCCATAGGCCTGTTTGAAATCTGGGGAATCGCTTTGATGGTGCTGGCGGTCGCCACTATGACGGCCGGAAACCTCTTTGCCTTGAATCAATCGAGCTTAAAGCGGCTTCTTGCTTATTCAAGCGTCGCACATGCAGGATACCTGCTCGTCGCCGTGATTGCGCTTGGCTCGGAGTGGACAGGTGCGGCGCCGCTCGGCGGCGTTTCGGGCGGCGAGGTTGCGGCGCTTTTCTATCTCGCTGGATACGCGGCTTCAGTGATTGGTGCATTCACGACAATCTGGTGGCTAACCCCGCGTGAAAGCGAAGGCGCTTTGCTTGAAATAGAACATGTACGCGGCTTGGCTCGCAGGCACCCCATGTCGGCTTGGATGCTTGCGTTCTTTCTGCTGTCACTGGCGGGCTTCCCGCTGACCGCCGGTTTCTTGGGAAAGTTCTACGTATTTGCTTCTGCTCTTCACGAAGGATTGGTTTGGCTTGTAGTGGTCGGACTGCTTAACGCGGTAGTTTCGGCCTATTATTATTTGAAGGTAATAGTCGCGATGTTCATGCAGGATGCGCAAGGCGACGAATCAGGATTCGTCCCGATTCCAAACGGTTGGATCTATGCGGCCGTATGCATTGCAGCGATACTTGTTCTGTGGCTTGGCGTTGTTCCTCAAAAGGCTTTGGAATTGCTGGCGAACGCGGGGATTTGACGCGGCACAAGATTCGGAGCGATTCCGCCGTTTCGCGAATGCAACCTCGAACTTCCAAAAAAGCGCGGCACGCGCGCGGGGTTTTACCCTCAGCCGCCCGTTGCAATTCCGGTGCTCTCTTCCACGTTGCGCCCGGTCCGGTAATCCATGTAAGACTTGGATTTTTGCTCGCCAAGCAGCTGTTGGTCAATAACCAAGTCAACTCTTTGGCGGAAATTCGGCTTGACCGCAACAATTCTGGGCGTCATCGGATATTCCCCCACCCAGGTGAAGATTCTAACTTCGTATTTGCCTGAATGAACACCCCTGAATACGAATTCGCCGTTCTGGTTCACCATAACGCGCATAGCCGTGTCGTGTTTTTTGCAAGTGAGCTGCACATCGGCGTAAATGAAGGGCATGTTGTAGCTATCCACGACCCTGCCGTATATTTCGCCTTTTCCCCTGAACCAGTCCTTGGTATATCCGATGTATCCCAGAACCGCCAGAATCGCAACGACGAGGATTACCGGACCTAGAAGGCTCCCCGAACTGCCGCCTTTTTGAGGTTCGTAAAACGAGTCGTCTACATGTTTGAAGCTCATCGCGATTGCTTATACATCTGATTGTGAATTTGGTCAAGTTTTGGTAAGCAAATCCATTCCAAGGAGATTACGCAGTATAAGCGGGCGATTTTTTGGCTACCGGCAATGATTTGCAATCCAATCCGTTTTCCGCTATAGTATAGTTTCGCTATTATGGCTACCACAATCGAAAACATCGCTTTGATTGTTTACCTGCTCGTCTGCTGCGGGCTGATTTTTTTGACGCTCGTACAGAACCGGAAAAGCGAAGGCATCGGCGCGGCAATTACCGGCCAGTCCGATACTTCACGAGGCGCGATGGGGCGCGAAGAAAGGCTGTCGCACCTCATACGCCAGGTCAGTTGGGGTTTCCTGATAGGAAGCCTGCTTGTTTCGCTGATTTTGCGCAAGCTTTGGAGCTAGGCGAAATCGGAATCAAGCGCCGGCCAGTCTTGTGATTCAATCAGTCGGAAGGGTAATATGAACCGCGGCGCGCGTTCTATGCCGTGTTAGAATCCGTAAGCCCTACGCCGGCCTGGTGATCTGCGGTTTGATCGGCAAAGTTGACTCTTGTTTGCGTTCTGTCGGCAATCCGGACAATTCCGGAGCCTTCGACGCGTTTTCAATCCGCAAAGATTTTCCAATTTTAAACCGTACCGTTCGAGGGGGAAAGCCGCTTGTCTATCTGGACAGCGCCGCGAGAAGCCAGATGCCGCTGGAGGTCATCGAGGCCGTTCGCCAGTTCGAGCTCGAACACAGCGCCAATGTTCACCGGGGCATCCATCAACTCTCGGATGAAGCAACTGACGCATATGAGGAGGCCAGGTGCACCGCGGCGAAGTTTCTTGGCGTCACGGATCCGAATGAAATAGTTTTTACACGCAATGCCACCGAAGGCCTGAATCTTGTGGCTTATTCGTACGGACTTCACAACCTCTCCGAAGGAGATGAAATTGTCATTTCGGAGATGGAACATCACTCCAACCTCGTACCATGGCTGCAACTGGCCAAACACAAGAAGCTCCGGATCCGGTTCATCAAGCTAACCAAGTCCGGCGAATTGGATATGGATTCGGCCCGGTCGCTCATCGGACCGCGAACAAAAATCGTTTCCATCGTTCATCTGTCAAACGTTTTGGGTGTCACGAACGATGTTTTTACGCTGGCGAACTGGGCTCATGAATTTGGCGCGATTTTTGTCTGCGACGGAAGCCAATCGGCCGCGCATCTCCCCGTCCGCGTTCCGGAAATCGGAGCTGACTTTTTTGTTTTCTCGGGATACAAGGTGCTTGGCCCCACGGGCATCGGCGTGCTTTACGGCAGGATGCCGTTGCTCGAAAACATGGAGCCGTTCCAGACCGGGGGATCGATGATCAATGAAGTCACATTGCAAGGCGCTTCGTGGGCGCCGGTTCCTCAAAAGTTCGAGGCCGGCACGCCCAATATAAGCGGAGCTATCGGTCTAAGCGCGGCGTTGAAGTATTTCGAGCGGATCGGCCGGGAGCGGGCGCACCAATACGAAGAAGAGCTTATCCAATACTGCCTGGATTTATTAAGCGCGATTGATGGTGTCGAGATTTACGGTAGCCTGAAAAACCGCGCATCGGCTGTATCGTTCAATATCAGCGGAATACATCCGCATGACACCGCTTCAATATTGGATTCCGAGGGTATCGCGGTGCGTGCGGGCCACCATTGCGCCCAGCCGCTTCACGCCGCCCTGGGCATAGATTCAAGCGCGAGAGCCAGCTTCCTTTTCTACAACATCAAAGAAGATGTAGACAAACTTGCGGAAGCTGTGATGACGGCCAAGGAGATGTTTGCACTTTGACAGCGGAGCGGGGAGATTATGTCGCTTAGAAATCTTTACACCGAAGTAATACTGGATCACTACAAAAAGCCCCGCAACAAACGCGAGATCGCAAATCCGACACATCATGCCAAGGGGCACAATCCGCTTTGCGGGGATAAGTTGGATCTATACATCCGCGTTGACGGCGACACAATCTCCGACATCGGTTTCACGGGCGTGGGTTGCGCGATTCACACTGCCAGCACATCCATGCTCACGGAGAAGGTCAAAGGGAAGAAACTTTCCGAAGTGCGCGGGGTGATCGCCGCGTTTATTGAAATGCTGGTCGGAAACAAGGCTGCTGCTACCGAGCTGCTCGGTGAACTTGTCGTTCTTGAAGGTGTAAAGGATTTGCACGCCAGGGTCAAATGCGCGACTCTTTCGTGGCATACGCTTGACCTTGCGCTTTTCGGCGGAGAGGCCGGAGCTGCGGAGTCGTCCGAAGGCCTTGACATGGCGCAGTAGCTTGTTTAATCCCGACTTGCTTTTCAGAATTCTCCCCGGATTTTTTTCGCGGTTGCTTCCAGAATTTCCGAATCGCAATTTTGCGGTTCCCAGTTGATCGGCTCCTCTCCCTCGTAGCGCGGGATGAAGTGCAAATGAGCGTGCATCACAATCTGTCCGGCGCGCTTGCCTATGTTGGACGAAATGTTTAATGCGTCCGCCCCAGTGCCTTTTTTGACAAGAGCGCCGAATTTGACTGCAGTTTTACCGAGCGCGCAGGCGCAAGTATCCGATAGCTCTAGCAGGTTCGCGGCGTGTTCTTTGGGCAACAATAACGAATGGCCGACATCCATCGGGAAAATGTCCAGGAATCCGATGAAAAGCTCATCTTCGTAAATCTTGTGGCAAGGAATCTCGCCGGCGGCGATTTTGCAGAAAATGCAATCGGGATTGTAGCTCATGATTCACCTCCAAACGAAAGAATTTTATCACCGCAATCTTTTTTGCCCGATGGCAAAGTTCGTGATAGCATAAAAGTTCTTGGCCGGTGGAGTTTTATCGTTTTTTTCGGAGCGATACAGGCGTCTTATAAACGCCGAGCTTACGCGACTTACCGATGCGTGGTACGGCGTTTCCGCGCTTCAGGACGCCGTGCGCCATTCCTTATGGGGGGGAAAGCGTACACGTCCGCTATTGGCGCTTATGAGCGCGCACGCGGTAGATCCCGCTGCCGATTTGGATGCATTTGTGACTATGGCGTGTGCGGTCGAGCTTGTACACATTTTCACGCTTGTGCATGACGATTTGCCCGGAATGGACGATGCAAAGATGCGTCATGGCCACGACTGCACGCATGTGAAATACGGAAACGGCGTGGCGATACTTGCGGGCGACGCCCTGCTGAACCAGGCGCTCGCGTTGCCGCTCGCCGCGCCGCCTGCGTCGTTAACAGCGGAAAGGCGGCTCGCCATAATAGGGCATCTGACTCATGCGTGCGCGATAGTGGTTGAAGGTCAGGTAATTGATTTATCGCTGGAAGGTAAAGGTGTGGAGATAGACGAATTGGAACACCTGCACCTATCAAAAACCGGCGCGCTGTTGAGGGCTGCGTGCCTTTTGGGCGTTGAGCTTGCCGGCGGTGACAGCAGCGACAAGGAAAAGCTTGGCAATTACGCGCTCAATTTGGGTCTTGCCTATCAAATCAAAGACGATCTTCTGAGCGCGAACGGGAGCGAGGATGTAGTAGGCAAAACGCTTTCGACCGATGCTCAAGCGATGAAGGCAACGTATCCGAGGTTGCTTGGTGTCGAGGAATCGCGCCGCAAGCTGGAAAAACACACGGCGGATGCAATCGCATCCATATCCGATTACGGCGCCCGCTCATCGCTGTTGGTCGAGTTGGCGAATTGGGGACTTGAGCGTACAAACTGAGGAGATTGGATTGACATACCTTGAATCGGTAAACTCGCCCGCGGATTTGAAGCTGCTATCGATAAAAGAGCTTGAGGTTTACGCGGACGAAATGAGGTCGTTCATAATTCACAGTGTCAGCCGCTCGGGCGGACACTTGGCACCGTCTCTTGGTGCAGTCGAATTAATCACGGCTCTTCATTACGTTTTCGATTCGCCGCGCGACAGAATCGTCTACGACACAGGCCACCAGGCGTATGCACACAAGATCATCTGCGGGCGTAGGGACTCATTTCACACTCTCAGACAGTTCGGAGGAATAAGCGGATTCATCAATCCCGACGAAAGCGAGCATGACTTTTTCGAAGTCGGACACGCGTCGACTTCAATCGCGGCGGCGATGGGATTCGCCCGCGGTGATCTGCTTCAAGGCGACGACAGGCATACTGTCGCCGTTATAGGCGACGGAGCTTTGACCGGCGGGCTCGCTTTGACCGGCATGAACAACAGCGAAGCGGGAACCAAAAAGCTGCTTATCATTTTAAACGACAACGGAATGAGCATCGCGCCCAACGTCGGTAAGGTCAGCCGCACCCTTTCACTCTTGCGCCAGCGCACAGACGTCCGCTGGATCAACCAGCTTTTGCGCGATGTTTTCAAGAAAATGCCGATCGGCGGCGCGGATCTTGAAAACGCCTGGCTCCGTTTCAAACGCGCGCTTTTATATTTCGTCAGCCCGGCCGCCAGGCGGGCGGTGTTCGAAGCTTGGGGGATGAAATACTTCGGGCCGTACGACGGCCACGACTTACCCGCGCTCGTGCGCAACCTCCGCCAGCTCAAGCGCATCGAAGGCCCGGTGCTGATGCATGTCAGAACCGTGAAAGGCAAAGGTTACAATCCGGCAGAAGACGAGCCCACGGTTTGGCATGGCGTTAGCGAATTCAACAAGGTGAACGGCAAATTCACAAAGAAAAGCTCGGTCAAGGCGTATACCAGAATTTTCGCCGAAACGCTGTGCGATATTGCGGAGGACGACCAGAGGATTGTCGCTATTACCGCCGCGATGAGCCAAGGAACGGGACTTGATCTGTTTCAGAAGCGGTTTCCATCGCGGTTTTTCGATGTCGGGATTGCGGAGGATTTCGCGGTCACTTTCGCCGCGGGACTCGCCAAAAGCGGTATGCGGCCCGTTGCGGCCATTTACTCGACTTTCCTTCAAAGGGCGATGGACCAGCTGATTCACGATGTGGGTATACAAAGCGTTCCGGTCGTGTTCGCAATCGACAGGGCGGGATTGGTGGGCGCGGACGGCGCGACTCACCATGGGTATTTCGACCTTTCATATTTGTCTATGATCCCTAATTTCACCGTGATGGCGCCTGCGGACGAAGACGAATTGCGACATATGATTTTCACCGCGATAAAACATGAACGCGGGCCGATTGCTTTCAGGTATCCACGCGGCAACGCCCTGGGCGTTCCCCTTTCGGATAAGCTCCTTGAGCTTCCAATCGGCAGCTGGTGCGTCGCGCGCGAAGGCGACGCCGCGGCCGTGCTCGCGATAGGCTCGATGGTTGAGCGCGCGCTTGAAGCGGCCGAGCAGCTTGCCGCGCGCGGCATCGAGCTGGAGGTTGTGAACGCGAGGTTTCTGAAACCGCTGGATTTCGGATACCTTTCGCACCTATCAAGAGCGGGTATTCCGATTATAACCGCGGAAGAAAACGTTCTTAAGGGGGGACTCGGCGAATCTGTTTTGGGCTGGTTCGCCGACAATGCGGATACTGTTCCGCCGATGCTCAGAGTCGCGCTTCCGGACAGGTTCGTCGAACACGGCACCCAGGAGGAATTGCTCCGAAGTCTGGAAATGGACGCGGCGGGTTTGGAGAGCCGGATTGAAGTCTTTTTGCGTGCTCGCGCAAAGATTTCGGTGGCGGTGCCGGCCCAAATCTAGGCAGATTTTTTAATCGCGATTCCCGTATAAGGGTAGGATATCGCGGATGCCGAATCCAGTCGAAAACCGGGAAGGTGTTTCGAGCCGCAAGCTTGCGCGGCGGGCCTTGCTTGTGTGCATTTCGGAAAAGGGGGCGGGCGAACAAAGAAAAAAATGGTCCATGGACGAATTCGCCGAGCTTGCCAGGAGTGCGGGATTCGAAATCGCAGGCATAGTTACTCTCGGAGTCGGAAAGCCACACCCGGCTACATTTGTTGGATCGGGCCAACTGCAAATCGTAAGGGAAGCCTTGGATTCCGGCTGCTTTTTTATTGGGCAATCGGATGAGGAGAATGGAGCCGCGTCCGCAAATTCGCGCAAGGCGCAATTGAATCCGGAATCGGCTTGCGAATGTGAAGTGCAAAATCCGCCGGATGATGCGGCCAGGCCGGAGTTTATACTTGTAAACAAAAGGCTTTCGCCGGTTCACCAGCGCAACTGGCGTTCGGCGCTGAAATTGCCGGTACTCACACGCGCAGACGTGATTTTCGACATTTTCGAACGCAACGCGCAGACTGCCGAAGGAAAGCTGCAGGTGGAACTTGCCCGACTGAAGTACGATTTGCCGCGGATTATGCACATATTCGAGGAGCAATCAAGCGCCGGAGGAGGAATCGGTACGCGCGGCCCAGGCGAAAAACTTCACCTTAAAACAAAGCGCGAGATCGAGGCGCGGATTCGCGTGCTTGAAAAACGCTTAGGAAAGATATCGCGGGATCGCGCATTGCGTCGCGCGCGACGCGCGGAATCCGCGTATCCTGTGGTCAGCCTCGTCGGGTATACGAACGCGGGCAAATCCAGTCTGCTGAATGCGCTGACGGGCAGCTCCGCTGAAGTTGACGATCGGTATTTCGCCACTCTGAATCCGACAGTGCGGCGGCTGGAGCTTGCAAACGGAAGCATTGCCTTGCTTGCCGACACGGTTGGATTCATCGAGGATCTTCCCGGAGAGCTTTTGGCGGCGTTCGAATCCACCTTGGAGGAAATTTCGGCAAGCGACGTACTAATTCACGTAGTAGACTTATCTCGACTGGACGTCCTGGAAACCGTGAACCGAGTCAATGCAATACTTGCATCGCGTGGGCTTGCCGAAAAACCGCGCATTACGCTGCTGAACAAGGGGGATGCGCCTGCTGACAGCGATCTGATTTCGGGGCTGCTGCTTTCAAACGCGCCCGCGATTGTAGTAAGCGCGAAAACACGCCAAGGGCTGAAAGAGGCGTCCGGCCTTATCAGCGATGCTATAGACTGGTGGTTATCGCACCGGGGCGAACGTGAAAGCGCACCTGCAAAGGCAATTTATTAACCGACGGCATGTAATCTCTCTTGTCCGTCTTTTTTCTTGACAGCAACTGATAGTAAAACTACTATTTCATAGGTTCGCGCAAGTACATTCCGGGCGCGAAAGTATCGTTGGCTTCATTGGAGGCCGTATGCCTAAGCGATTGTTTGTGCCGTTGGCGATTGCCGTTCTTTTGCTGTTTGCCGCCCAGTTTGCCTGCAGGAGGGCGGATAACGATTTTACGCTCTACGGCGGACAGAGGATATCGATCACGGATCCCATTCTGCCATCCGCGACGACGATACGCGCGGGTAACGAAGTCACCTTTACACTTTCCGTCAACAATCCCGAATCGGTCGCGGTTACGTACACTTGGAGCGACGGTAACGCGGCAAGCGGCGAATTTTCCGGCCAAGAGGATTCCGCGGCAGGGTCAATCGTCAAATGGACAGCTTTGCAGCCTGGAACCTACGAGATTACCGCCACCGCCACTGATGCGTTCGGCAGGTCGGTACAGGCGACTTTGAGCGTGCAGGTTCGCGAAGTCGGAACGGTGGATGCGGACGTTGTTTCCAAATTGGTGGAAAGCGTGGATTCGTATTTCGATGCTTCTTCGGACTGGTCGTCGGTTGAAGGCGCGTCGTTTACTCCCACCGGCAATCCATCAACCGGAAGCCACGGCGCGATTGGCAACTCGATTGCACCGTTTGAGCTTAAAAGCGTTTACGACGACGATGAGCTTTTGATTTGGGCAAGCTGGCCGGACGAGACCGAAGACGCCGAGGGCGAGGCTTGGACTTACAGTGCGGGAAACTGGACTAAGTCGGGTAATGAGGACCGTTTCTTCATTCAGTTCCCGATAGTTGACGGGCCGGGGCGCGGCGGCAAGACATTCGCCGAGGCCGGTTGCACAACCACCTGCCACCGCACCACTCCCAATCCGGATTCACACGGGGGCGTGACGATTTCCGACACGGTCAGCCCGCTTTCATCCTGCACGATATGCCATGACAAGGCCGCCGGCAACCAGGACGACAATCCCGTTTTCGCCCATATGGTCTTGACGGCGCAAATGAAGTCGAATTGCGCGGTTTGTCATGGAACCGACTGGAAAGATGGAATCGGCACCTTCTACGGCGGTTCGGATATGGCCGCCGCCGAGGGTACAAGTTTCGACATTTGGCAGTGGGGAGCGGCCTCCAGCGCGCATCTTGCGCTAGCGGTCGACGACTATATTCCGGGAGGTCAGTCCCACCACCACGACGGCCAGGCACTGGTGAAGCCCAACGAGCCCGAGGGATTCGCCAGCCACAGCTCGCTGCGGCTTGCTTCCCAGGCCGCCGAGGCCGACCGTCCGTTGTATTTGATCCCGGCCGATGCACAAGGCGCGCCTTTATTCGAATCGGACATTGCGGAGTACCTGGCTTCCGGCACTTTGGCAACCTGGAATCCCGATTCAAATCAATACGAACGTCCGGACGGAAGCCCCTATTCGCCAACCGGCGGTGAAACTTCACCCGGATTTTTCCTGAATGACGCGGTTTCAGCGGAGGATCCGTCGGCTACGGTAAGCGTCACCTCTATGTACGCTGACGGCAGATGGACTGTCGTCTTCCGGCGCAAGCTCGTTTCGGGAGATTCCGGTGGCGCAAGTCCTACTGATCTGGATTTCGATGTATTTTCCGTTGTTCCATTATCCGCAGCATATACCGACAATTCGAGGGTTGAGCACCGTGGATTCGGACCGATCACCCTCGGCTTCGGAGAATAGCCGCCCGGCTTTTTGGCCGTGCGTTTTTGGACTGATTGCAGTTTTGAGCTAAGGAGCAACCAAGTGACTAGGACTCGGCTCTTGACGATGGCGCTTGCTGTGGCCGCGGTTTCCCTTGCGGCCGGACTGGCTGTTGCCAAGGATCCTCCGCCCGACCCGCGCATTCTTCTCGCGGAAGAAGGGGCGGAATATCTTGGCGCGACGCAATGCCTTATGTGCCATTCGGACTACAAGGTAGGTTACCTCGGTACGAAGCACGCGTTGACGCTGGGCAAACCGGATCTTCCCGCCAGCGTCAAAGGCTGCGAGATGTGCCATGGGCCGGGTTCCTTGCATATGGCGAATTTCACGAACGAGTCCGGCGAAAGGAAGATTGTCAATTTCCAGGGCGACACCGTTGAAACATTCTCTTCGGTCTGTCTGGACTGCCACAAGCAGGTCGCCACTCGCTCCGTTTGGGCGGGCAACAGGCATGCGAACCACGGCATCGGCTGTGCGAAGTGCCACGACCCCCATTCCCCTGCTTCGCACGAAAACCAGCTCCGCCAGCCCAAAAACGATCTTTGCGCGTCGTGCCATAAGCAGGTGATGAGCCAGTTCAAATCCGGCATTTCCGCTCATCCAGTCAAGCAGGGCGACTTTTTCTGCGTTGACTGCCACAATCCCCACGGCGACAACCCGTCGCTCTGGCGTGAAGAAACACCCGCGGAAACATGCGGACGCTGCCACGAGTTCGCACGCCAGCCCTACCAGTTCCAGCACGTTAGCGAATACGGCGACGCATCCGGAAGGCAGTGCCTTAACTGCCACAGCCCGCATGCATCCGGCACTTTCAACCTGCTCCGGCGTCCGGGCAGAAGCTTGTGCATCAGCTGTCATGCGGACAAGGTCAACCACAATCCCGGCCCGACCTGTTGGACCGCGGGCTGCCACAGCCAGGTTCACGGATCGAATTCAAGCGCTCTCTTCATCAAATAGGAGCCACCAATGAGCTTGAGATACTTGATTGCGTTGTTGCTTTTTGCTTACGGCGTTTCGTCGGTTGCCGTCGCGCAGGACTCGTCTGCGATGGATGAGGAAAACGCGGCTTTGTTCATGGAAGCTCTAGGTATCCAGGGGCTGCTCGCCCCGGAAATCGGTGCGCGGGATGTAAACGACGGCCAGGAGTTCGCCACGGAAAGAAATACTCGGATGCCTGACGCGCTATCCGGCGACTGGCACCTTTATGCGCCGGGCGGAACCGGTTTTTACTGGTCGTCGGACGGTAGGATTTCGACGGTGAACAACTACCGCGCGGGCGCCGCACTCGGCCTGGATGCCGGAAAAATCTGGGGTTTCATCCGACAGCACGGCCACGCATCGGTCGCGGACGTTTTTGCGGGTTACCAACTTGTAGAATCCGACCACATTTGGTATGGCGGGGGCATAAACGAAATCGCTTCCACGGGTCTTTCGGGCAGCTACTTCAAGCATGATGTCAACCGTGGTTTGTCCGTGCCGGCGCTTCCGGAATACGACGCGGAGCATTTCAAACTCAGCTATATGTCAGATTATTGCGACGGGATCGAATGGAGGGCGGATTACCACTTCGACACCTTCACGAGTGCTCCTCTGGGATTCGACGGCGCCTCCGCCAATGGATTCAAATTCCGGGCGGACTACAGGTTTGACGAGCAGTGGCGCGTCCGCGGCGACTATATGAAGCGATGGCAGGACGCGGCGTCGGGACTTGAAAACGACCTGACCGCGGATGAAGTCAAACTTGGCGTCAAGTACGGCGGCCCCGGCAATCCCTGGTTCGGCGGATTCGATTTGAGAAGCAGCAGATATACCGGCTCGCCCATTCTCAACACACATCTGGATGAAGGACGCAAGTACTCGGCATATTTCGGCTGGAAAAGCGATTCGGTTGTCCGCAAACTGCAAGTCGGCTATGAAGCCGCGGAGTGGGATTTGTCCAGACTGATGCTTGAAGATCCGGGATTCTCTCAAATCAAAACGAGACTTGACCTGACTGCTTCCGACCTTGCGCCGTTTATAAGGCCGGAGGAACCGAAAACCGACAAATGGTACGTTGACGCGGAATTCGGTCTGGGACAGGCCAAACTTACAGGCAAGTACTCAAGACAAACGACCGATGACACGGCGACTTCGGCTACCCCTACCGCGGGCGCGTTGCAGCCGATATTGCCCCAAACCCAGGATTCGTTCCGGGCTTCGCTTTGGGTTCCATTTTCTGACGTCATTGATTTAACGCTCGGCGAATGGTACCGGGAAAGCACTACGGCGGGCGGCGCAAGCGATGTCAGCGAAAACATCGTCACGGCGGATCTAAGCTGGGGAATTTTCCAGAATCATTCGATTTCCATCGGCGGCGAGTTCGCCGAATGGGATCAGGGCTTTGGCGGAACGCAAGGATCGTCAAGCGGCATTTCGCAGGACACATGGCGGTTCGGCTGGGCTGGCGACTTCGGCTCGTTCAAAGCCGATGTTGCGTACTCAAAGACCGAAGCGGACAGCGGAGCGGGCGCAATGTATAACGGCGACTGGAACACCATCTCGTCGAGGCTCAATTTCGACGTTGGCGGATTTCCTGTTACGCTGGGCGCGGAATTCTTCGACTCCAACTTGGATTTCGTTCCGAACTTCAACAGCGAGGGCTTCAGAATCTTTCTTAAAACCGTCTGGGAATTCTAGAGTCCGGTTATAATGGCCGCGGGCGTGCGAACCTATTGACCTGGTTGTGCGTCCGAATGTTCGGCCTATGGAAGATATCCGCGTTCCCACGGCGCTCACAATCGCCGGCAGCGATTCCGGCGGCGGAGCCGGCATCGAAGCCGACCTGCGGACGTTCGCCGCGCTGAAGGTGTTCGGCACGGCCGCACTGACGCTTATCACTGCGCAAAACACCCGCGATGTATTCCACGTGGAGATGCTTCCGCCGTGGCTCGTGGGGAAGCAGATAGACGCCGTGATGTCGGATTTCGCCGTCGGCGCGGCCAAAACGGGTGCACTGGGAACCGCCGAAATAGTGGCCGAGGTAGCCGGAAAGATCAAAGAGCATTCAATCGAAAACCTGGTTGTCGATCCGGTTATGATAAGCAAGCATGGCAGCAGGCTCATAGAGCAGACCGCGGCCGAGGCCTTGATGAAACTGCTTTGTCCGCTGGCGACGATTATTACCCCGAACGCCCACGAAGCGGCGGCCATGCTTGATACGAAAGTGGAAAACCTTGGCGATCCGGGAAAGGCCGCACTCGAATTATGCAGGTTCGGCTCAAAGTACGTGCTGCTCAAGGGCGGGCACTTGAACGGCTCCGACGCAGTGGACTACTTCAGCGACGGCAATAAAGTGCACGAAATACGCGCCCCGCGTGTCGATTCGCCGCACACACATGGAACTGGATGCACGCTTTCCAGCGCGATAGCGGCGTTTCTTGCACGCGGCTTTGAAGTCAAGCGCTCCGTTTGCGAGGCGAAACACTTTGTTTCAACGGCTCTCCGTTTCGCCGTTCCGGTGGGCGGAGGGATAAGCCCTGTGCATCACATGCATGAATATTACCAGTGGGGCGGGGAATAGCCCAAGTACCAAATCCTATGCCATCCGCTTTGCGCAATTCAACTTCGATAAACCAATCCGCCGCGCCTCCCGCCGTGGATATTGACGGCAGGAAGAAGGTGCTGCAAATCGAAGGACTGACGACGCACTTTTTCCTTGAAGAAGGGGTTCTTGAAGCGGTGCGCGGGGTGGACCTCACTTTGTACGAAGGCGAAATGATTGCGCTCGTAGGCGAAAGCGGCTGCGGGAAAAGCGTGACCGCACTCTCCATATTGGGGCTGACGAAGGAATCCCGCGCCAGTGTAGTGGCGGGTTGCGCATGGTATTTCGACGCGGACGGAGCCGCCTGCAACCTGGCATCCCTGGGCGACTCGGCACTTTCCCGGATTAGAGGCAAGGAGATTGCAATGATTTTCCAAGATCCTCTGACTAGCCTCAATCCGGTACTGTCGATAGGCGAGCAGATAACCGAAGTGATGCGCCGGCATATCCGCATATCCGGAAACGAGGCGCGTAATCGTGCGGTGGAGCTTTTAAGCGAAGTCGGCATCGCGGATCCTTCGGGCAAGCTCTCAAGCTATCCGCATGAATTCAGCGGGGGGATGCGGCAGCGCGTCATGATTGCGATGGCGCTTGCGCTCAATCCGAGGCTTTTGATTGCGGACGAACCTACTACCGCACTGGACGTGACCATTCAAGCGCAGATTTTGGAGCTGTTATCCAGGTTGAGGGAGAAATTCAAGACAAGCATCTTGCTCATAACCCACGATTTGGGGGTTGTGGCACAGACCTGCAGCAGGGTGAATGTGATGTACGCCGGGAAAATTGTGGAATCATGTTCCACCGAGGCGTTTTTTTCAGATCCCAGGCATCCGTACAGTCGAGGCCTGCTTGCCAGCCTCCCGCGGCTGGACGAAGCGCGCAGGAGTCTTGAACCGATTAAGGGGCAGCCCCCTGACTTGATCGGAATCGCCGACGGGTGCCCTTTCGCTCCGAGGTGCGCGAAAGTTATGGATGTATGCCGGGTGAAATACCCGGTGCGGCATGAAGACGGCGAACATTCCACGGACTGCTGGCTGTACGATAAGCCGTCGAATCATCGCTGAATGCAGTAATAAATTTTTAAAAATCGTTAAAAGCTGCAAAAAATCCGGCCGGGAAGCCGGATTTCCCGCGCGGCAAAAAGAATAATGCCTATATGAAAGGTATGATATCCGCGGTTCATCCATCATTTCATCCGGAGGTTTGCAATGGACGGTTCAAAATCGCGAAGAAGGTTTTTGGCCTTTTCGCTTGGTGTTTTCGTTGACGCCGCGGCGCGGAAGTTCGGGCTTTATCCATATTGCGCGCCGCGCAAATACGAAGCGCTCGCGGCGGCTACAACCACACTGGACAACCTGAAAGCAGTTTACTCCAGGGAGGAAAACGCGCGTCAAAGGTATCTTGCATTTGCAAAGAAAGCGGACGAAGAGGGCATAGGCAAGCTGGCCAGCCTGTTCAGGGCGGCCGCGAAGTCCAAGGAGTTCCAAGTTCGCAACCACGCCGAGGCGATTGAAAAATGCGGCGGCACTCCGTCCGCAAGCGCGGCCGCGCCGGAAGTCAAATCCATCAGGGAGAACCTGGATGCGGCCATTAAGTTTGCAAAAGACGGGGCCGAAACCCTGTATCCCTCGCTTTTGGGCAAGGCGCGCGACGAAGGAAACAAGGACGCGATGAAAACCTTCAATTACGCGAAGAGCGGCGAGGAGCAGATCCTGAAATTCTTCCTCAAGGCGAAGGAAACGCTCGACCAATGGAAGGGTGGGGGGCGCGAGTTTTTTGTTTGCCCGACATGCAGTTACACGGTGGCCAAGATAGACTTCGCCAAATGTATCGTCTGCTTCACCCTGGGCGAGAAATACATAAAGGTCACCTAGGCAGGGCAAATCCTTTGTTCAGCTCAACACGCAATAGTATTCATGTATTGACTTGCCCGAGCACCTAATCCCGTAACGGAGTGAATAAATGTTTCAAATTCCGCCGATGCAGCCTTGGGATGCGATTCATCCCCTGCTTGTTCATTTGCCGATAGGCGCCCTTGCGGTCGTGCCGGTTTTGATTGTTATGTCGATCGCGTTTAGATCGAATTCCAAGGCGTTCGCGGGCGCCGCGCTGGCAGTGCTCGCTGTCGGAACCGTAGGATTGTACCTTGCGGTTTCAAGCGGCGAGGCCGGAGGAGAGCTTGTGGACCGGACGCCGCAAATCAATGCGGTGCTTGAACATCACGAGGAGCTTGGCGAAGCAACGCGGAATCTTTTCACCGGGCTGCTCGCGCTGTACGCTGTGATCACCGCGGCGTTCACTCTGCCCAGAAAAAAACCGGGACACGCCGCGTTCGTCATTACAAGCGTCGTTTTTCTTGCTCTCTATTCCGCCGGATTCCTTGGCCTTGCAAACACCGGCCACGAAGGGGCGGAACTTGTACACAAGCTTGGTGTTCGCGCGATGATCGTATCCGGGCACGACAAGACCTATGAAATCGACGCCGATGACGATTTGGGGCTTGGGTTGGATCAGCATTAAATATTCCGTGGGGCGTGACTTCGTAATCGGGTAATATACAAATCGTCTATGGGCGGCGTAGTACGAATCATCTCGCTTACCTGGATCGCCGGTGCTTTGGCGATTGCGACGCTTTTCATTTCAGACTATTACAGCTACGACATTGAGCGTTCCGAAGGAATCGCCGGAGTCCGGGAGCGCGCGGCCGCGCTTGACGCCTTGCTGGGCGATTTGCTCCTGATTTCCGCCTCAATCCCTACCGGCGAGGACACCGACGAGGCCGATATAGAGCGTTTCAGACAGCGCATGGTGGAATGGGGCGGACGGAAGTCGGATTACGAGGCAAGGTTGGGCGGAAAGCGGTTTAAGTTCTACTCCGATGCCGACCACGCCATATCCCAGGTGGAATTGTCGCTGGCTAAAGCGAATATGGACGCGAACTCGCTTTCGACGCTGTCCGAAACGATGTTAAGGAATTACGATCAGGCAAGGTACTACCGAAACCAAGCAAGACTCGCGCGCCGGGAAGCCGCCGATGTGTCAGGGCCGTTTTTTATGTTGTACATCGATCCTTTGCTAGAGGCCCAGGGATATGATTCGATGGCCATCGAGTACGAGCGGAACGCGAAGTCCGCAGCAATCGCGATCGGAGAGCGAACCTCGCGGCTTAGGTCGGAGGTGAACCGGCTGCGGAAACTCATCGCCGATGGATTGTCCACTGGAGAATCCCTTGCATCCCGCGGGTATCCCGGGTATCTATCCGACAAAATCGCGCGCTTCAATCTGTCCGCGGAGCTTGAAAAGCTAGTTGATCCGGCCGGTCACCGTCCCCCCTCAAAGCGTCGCAACTCAAACATTCGGCCGTCAGGCCGGTAGTACATGCTTGTCCGGCGCCCGCCGGTACTTCCACCGAAACAAATGGAGTGAGCATTGCAAGTAATCAGAGCGAAAAAAATGGGCTTCTGCCACGGTGTGCAGAAGGCATTTGATACGGTGAACGAGTTGTCCGCTGAGTTCGCATCCAAAACCGCGAACGGTAACGATGACGGGAACGGCCTCTTGATTTTGGGTGACCTTGTTCACAACAAGGAGGTTGTCACCGCGGTCGAGCGCGCGGGCTTGACGACCGTTTACGATACCGCGGGAGTAACCGGCCGGACGGTTGTCATTCGTACGCATGGCGAGCAAAAAGAACGTATCGAGGAGCTTGCCAGCGCCGGGAATGTGCTAGTTGATTGCACCTGCATTATAGTGAAAAAGGTGCGGGAAAAGGCGCTCGCCCTGGAGCAAAGACACCCCGCTGTAGTAATTTGCGGCAAACGCAAGCATCCGGAGATCGTTGGTCTGGTGAGCTGGCTGTCAAATCCGCATGTCGTACTTTCAGCGGAAGATATTGCCGCCCTTCCAAATTACAAAAGCGTCGGCATCGTCAGCCAAACGACGATCGCGTCAGAGCAGTACGAGGAGTGCATCAGGCTGCTTGAGGAAAAATACGGCAAATGGAATCCGGAAGCCGGCACGGGCGCGGAATGGCTGCAGACAATCTGCGCCCATACCAAGCGCAACCAGGAGGCGTCCGTCGAAACGGCTGGGATGGTGGATTTGATGATCGTCGTAGGGGCCAAGCACTCATCCAATTCCAACAAACTCTTCGAAAAGTGCAAGGCGGCCAATCCAAATACGATTTTTGTGCAAGGACTGGCAGATATAGACTTGAGCCGGCTCACGCCCGACTCTGTTGTCGGAATTTCGAGCGGCGCCTCCACGCCAGATTGGATCGTGGACGAAATCGTTCAAGCTCTTGAGTCGCTGCAGCCGGTATCCGCCTGAGAGATGCGGCCGTCCGGTGTTATAATTCCGGCCGTGATCCATCGTTTATACATTGCCATACTCGTTTCGGTATTCCTGGCGGCTTTTATTTGCACAGGTATTTTTGCTCAATCCGATTTTTCTTCTGCCGAGTTTTTTGTCGTAATCAGGAACACGGCGGGAGGGGAAATAACCGCGGTCAATCGGCTTGGCGGGGGCGAAGCCCTGCCGCTGGGAAAGGTGTTGGCGCCCTGCGCGACCATCAGCCAAAACGGATTCACCGCAAGCGGCTGGGGTAAAACGGGTTGCATTACGGGAACCGCTGTCAACGCGATCCATTGCAAGGTCGGGCAAAATCCGGAAACGGGTTTCGGTAAAATTTTTTCGATTTTGCCCGTCGAGTTCGCCAACTTTGATCCGACTAATTACTTGAGCTATTACAACAAAGAGGCGAGCATCTTCACCGACCTGCACGCCGGAGGCGATTTATTCGGAGGAGGATTCGCACCCAAAGTTGGCAGCCCGTTCTTGATTTCCCCCGCGGAAGAGCCGGACGCGAAATTTGCTGAAAAGGTCGTTGTTCCGGAATTTGTAGCCGGATTCGCGAACGCGTCGGGTTTTTTTGCCTGTCCCTTGGACTATACGCCCAAGGTGGGCGACGTGATTGCGATAAAGGTATCGCCATCGGAAGGAAGGAATATCGAGTGGATCGAATTCGAAAATAAATTCGGGGGATTTATCTCCGTCAAGTACGCGGGCGACGAGCCTGTGGTGCTCGGGCAAGTATACAAGCCGGTATTCGGGGTAGGTAGATTCGAAGGGACGGTTTACTGCGGACCGGGACGGATCCGCGCCAATCATCCGGGCGTGATTGACATTTCCACTTCTCCATTGGGCCAAATCGGGGGTATTCAGATTATTCCGCTTGAGCACGCGATGAGCCCCGAACTCAAATACGCTCGGGTTCTTACCCAGTGGATGGTGGTTGGGCCGATTGATCCGAGGCAAAGCCCTGTCTGGGAGGGGCTTTCGCCGTTGTTTTCCGGCGAGATTTATCCGAGTTACATTCCCGTGGAGGACAAGCGCTTCGGCGATTTGGACGTGTTTCTGGGCAGGTTTCAGATTGTTGTCCAAATGAAAGGCGGCGATGGCTGGCAGCTAATGCCGATTCACATCGGAAGGGACGATGAAGCCCTGCTGGGTCTGGAAAAGCTTAAAATCCTGTTCCCGCTATAGCAGGCTATTCCTGGTAATCTTCTTCCGCCGTCACGTTTCCGGTTTCGTCATAGTCGGTTCTGCACTTTACGCGTCTTCGCGAATCGAACTTGTATACGGAGCGCGAAACTACTTTCCCGCTTGAATCGAGCTTTTCGGTTTCCAGCAGGTCACCGTGCTCGTTGTACTTGTCTATCATTTCGAACTGTGGTTCGCCGTTGGCATCAAAGAAGTATGCATGCCTTACGCCTGACAATGGATATTCGTACTCGATTCGTTGAACCAGCTCAAGTCTTTCGCCGTGCTCGGTAACCTTTTGGTGCAGCTCCCACAATAGAAATCCACGCTCGTTTCGCTTCTCTTCAATCACTTCGACAGGCTTACCCGAAGCGTCGAACCTGTGCAGGCTTTTGCGGCCTCCGCCAAGGTCGTTTATGACGGTATGGCCTTTCCTGGCATCTTTGGCGTCGAAGTTGGCGATTCTGATGAGCGCGCCTTCGGGCGAATACTGAAGTTCCTCGCGCGTGGTCAGCGTCCCGTCGGCCCGCAGCCATAGCCTGCGAAGATGCCTTCCCTCGGGATCGACCAGCACCTTGACATAGGATCGCTTGGGCAGCTCGTGTTCCTCATATTCGTAACGCAGGCGGTGAAACCGGACAAAATACTTGGCGCGTTCTCCCGCCGCGTGCATTGATTTGGCTTCGCTGTTGGACATCACGTCCAGATTATAGCCAAAAAAAAAAATCGGTGCATTTTTGAGATTCGTTCACAAGCCGATGGAAGGCATAGGCGGCTTTCACTTTGCCCGCACTTTGGTCATCGTCGACAATAGTCATGGTAGCATTTCCGCAGCATTTCCGCGGCCGTCTTTGGCGGACGCGACCTATGGAGAATGAACATGAACGCAAAAGCCATCACCGAAGCTCTTGGACTGGCGCAAGTCGAATCCGGCGCGTTTTGCGGCGATTGGTTCGGGTCGGGCGACGTCCTTGATGTTTTTACGCCGATAGACGGAAGCAAAATTGGCGGCGTCCTGCAAGCGACGGAGTCGGAATACGAGAGCGTAGTTTCTTCGGCTCAAAGAGCTTTTCTGGACTGGCGAGAGGTTCCTGCGCCTAAGCGCGGCGAGGTCGTCCGGCGTATCGGCAACGCCCTCCGTGAAAAAAAGTCCGAACTAGGCGCGCTTGTCACTCTCGAAATGGGCAAAATCCGCGTCGAAGGCGAGGGCGAAGTTCAAGAGATGATTGACATCTGCGATTTCGCGGTTGGGCTTTCCCGCCAGCTTTACGGTCGTACGATGCACAGCGAGCGCCCCGGACACCGGATGTACGAACAGTGGCACCCGCTCGGAGTGGTCGGCATCGTCAGCGCGTTCAATTTTCCGGTCGCGGTTTGGAGCTGGAACGCGGCGCTTGCCTGGGTTTGCGGCGATGCGTGCTTGTGGAAGCCGAGCAGCAAAACTCCGCTTACGGCCATCGCTTCTACGAAAATCGCCGCGAAGGTCTTTGAAGAATGCGGATACAACCCTGCGCTGGCGTCGCTTGTCATCGGAAGCGGCAAAACTATCGGCGAGAAGTTGATAAACGACCGGAGGATTCCGCTTGTTTCTGCAACCGGCAGCTGTGCGATGGGCTACCGCATCGGCAAGGTCGTCGGCGAACGGCTCGGCCGGACCATACTCGAACTCGGAGGAAACAACGCGATTATTGTCACTCCCAGCGCGGATATGGAGCTCGAGGTGCGGGCCATTCTGTTCGGCGCGGTCGGCACCGCGGGCCAGCGCTGCACTTCGACAAGGAGGATAATCGCACACGAATCCGTGATCGAGTCGCTTTCCGACAGACTGGTGGCCGCATACAAACAGGTGCCTATCGGCAATCCGCTTGAGCCTGGCACTCTGATGGGGCCGCTTGTCGAGCCGAAGGCAGTTGACACGATGATGACCGCCATCGAGAGGGTTAAAAAGTCCGGCGGCGAAATTCTGTATGGAGGCGAGAGGCTTGTGGGAGACAAGTATCCCGGCGGCTGCTACGTGACGCCTTGCATAGCGCGCGCCGAAAATCACTGGGATATCGTCCAGGAGGAAACTTTCGCGCCGATTCTTTATATGATTCAATACAAAACCCTGGATGAGGCGGTCAAGCTCCACAACTCGGTTCCGCAGGGGCTGTCAAGCGCGATATTCACTACGAATCTGCTCGAGGCCGAGCGGTTTTTATCCGCTGCGGGAAGCGACTGCGGAATTGCGAACGTCAACATCGGGACGAGCGGAGCGGAAATCGGCGGCGCGTTCGGCGGCGAGAAGGAAACCGGCGGCGGCAGGGAATCCGGCAGCGACTCCTGGAAGGCGTACATGCGCCGCCAGACGAACACGATAAACTGGAGCAAGGAGTTACCGCTCGCGCAGGGGATTAAGTTCGGGTAGGACGCCGCGAGCCAATCAGCTATTTTGACGTCGGCCTGAATCTCGACGCCGCCCAGACAAGCGGCCGGGGCAGGGTGTTCAGCATATTGACGGCCAACCTGTATCCCCATCCCGGCACGACGATTGTCCGGCCGCGCGGCATTCCGCGCGCATCGCGTCGGCTCACTTCCCTAAGCGACGTCCGGACGACGAAATCCGCATTCAGCCACCATCGCATTGGCACTTGTTTCTTGTCGAATCCCGAAACCGCGTGAAACTCGGTGTGCGTGAAACCGGGACAAAGCGCCTGGACGTACACACCCGTGCCCTTAAGTTCCAACGCCAGCGCCTCGCTGAACGCCGCTTCGTACGCCTTGGTCGCGTGGTAATTGACGGTGCCTGGCGCGGGAACGAACGCAGCGACGGAGCTGACATTGACGATCGCGCCGTGCCTTTTCTCGATCATGCCCGGAAGCACGGCCCTGGCGAGTTTCATTGGCGCCAAAACGTGAGCTATCGTTTGTTTCTCGAGTTGTTCTCCGTCCGCGTAGGTCAGCTTACCCGGCACTCCGAATCCGGCATTGTTCACAAGAATCGAAACGTCGTTGCGGGACTCGATTTCGCTGCAAAGAATTTCGAGTGCCGCGGGATCGGCCAAGTCGCACGGCCGCGCCTTTGCGGCCACTCCGAACTCCGCTTTCAACTCGTCGGCCAGCAGTTGCAGCCTGTCGAGCCTCCTTGCGATGAGCAAAAGGCCGTACCCTTTCGAAACGAGCTGGCGGGCGAATTCCGCGCCGAGACCCGCCGACGCTCCCGTGACAATTGCAATTTGCTTGTTAATCGAGTTCATCGCATTCGCTTATAACACCGCCGCCGTTTGCGCTGCGGAGCCTGCGGCGGCAATTGCGCACTTGCAATCGGCGCCGCGTTAATCTATCATTTGAGGTTCCCGCAAGGGAAAATCCGTATCGGAAGTGAATTGGATGTCAACGCCCAAGCACAGCGGAATGAGTTCGGACCGCTTGATGAACAGAATCAGGAAAAGAGGCCAGACATGGCTCGCCTGGTTCGCCGTAATCTTCGTAATTAGCGTGTTCGCCGGACTCGGCGGTCAGTACGTGTTCAATGTGAACCGAACCGGCGTACCGGGCGCAGCTGCCGCCGGAATGCCGGAGCTCATTGCGGAAATCGGAGACAGCAAGGTCAAATACGACCGCTTCAACGAGTTATACAACAACGCTCAAAAGAATCGTGAAGCGAATCCTTCACAAGGCAAATCGCCGCAGGACGACCTCGACCTAATGAACCAGGTATACAAGGCAGTTCTTGCGGACGAAGCAATCCGGGCGTATGGCAAGCGGCACTCCATCAAGGTCGGCGAGGATGAAGTCCGCAAAGCGATTGAAACCGCCAAGGCGCAGTTCAAAAAGGACTCTTCCGACAGCAAGAAGCCCGATACGATTCTTGGGGAAATCCGTCAAAATCTTGAAAAGGGCGAGGCGGAACACGCTGCGTTTCTTAGATTTTTGGAGGCGCAGGGTTGGGACGAGCAGAAGTTTTACGAAATAACCAGGGACGAGCTGTTGCTGGACAAGGTGAGAAAAAACATCGAGGAGCAGATTTCGGAGCGCAAATCCTCGCTAGTCGAGTTGGTAAAGAAAACCGTGGACGACCAGCTTGAAGGCGGCACGGAATTCGCGGATCTCGCAAGGCTGTTCAGTTACGACTTTTATTCGCGCGATGAGGGTGGCGAAGTGCCGTCGCCTCTCGGCCTCGGATTTTTCAGTGAAAATTTCGACAAGGAAGTTTTCAGTCTTAAGAATCCGGGTGATGTAACGCCTTGGTTCGAGAACGAATATGGATTTGAAAAAGTGCAACTAATCGAGAAGATCGCGCAGACCAAAGACAAGAAGCAGGAAGAAATACTGGACGACCTTAAAAAGGAGTTCCGCCGCATAAACAAAAAGGAAGATTCTTACGAGCCGACCGAAGAAGAGCTTGCCTGGACTTACGAGGCCAAGTATACGAAAGTTAAAATCCGCCATATAACGCTGAACACGCAGGGCACATTCGACAGATATCTTTACGAAAACAGGCTGGCAAAGGCGTTTCCGTTCAGCGTGAAAGATCCTTACATCAAAGGTTACCGCGCCATGCAAGGCGAGCCAAACGTCCAGCCGGAGCAGCCCGAACCCGAAATCGAAGCAAAGCTGCACATTGTTGCGGAGGAATTCGGTATTCTGGAGGAAGGCAAGATTCTGCCCGAAAGAATCAAAGAAGCGATTTCGCTTTTGAAGGAAGGAAAGGGTCCCAAGGCGGCAAGCTGGTACGTGCCGGCGGAAGGCGAGGATGCGGAAAAAGCCGCGGCCGAGCCGTACGTCAGTTCGCCGCCGTCCATCGAGGATGAAAAGGGCCCGCCGCGGTACGAGGAGGCGGTGCTTGCATTCGAGGAAGCGCGTGACGTAGTTTACAAGGAGAGCGCGCAGTCCTATTACTTCGTCGCCTGGTGTTACGACACATGGCGAAAGGACGAGGCGCACAAGTCCGAGCTGAAGAAAACCGCAGAGGAACTTGATGCCTTGATCGAGAAAGGCTACAGGGACGCGATCGCAAAATACGAATATCAGCCCTACTATCATCTGGCATTGGCGGAGTTCCTCTCCGAAAAGGGTGACAAGGAGAACGCGGTCGCCGCCGCCGATCAAGCCCTCAAGTATGCCGGTTACGACACAACCGTTTTGACGACTATTCGCGGCTTGTTCGTGAAGCTCGAAGAAGACCAAAAGGCGGACGAAGTCAAGGCGCGCATCGACCAAGCCCAGAAGAAGCAACGAGAGCTTCAACAAGGCGCCGGCGGCACTTCCATTCCCATCACCATCCCGCCTCCGGAATCGTCGGAAGGCGATGGGAAAACAATCGAGGTCGAAGTTCCTGCGCCAAGCGGGGAGGGCGGCGAATAATGACGGTCGAGGCCGGCCGGGATTGTTTGCTATTGTTTGCTTCCGGGTATTAATTTGAGTCTCCGCCGGACATCCATGCCGCGCCTTGCCGAGGAATTCGATTGGCCGTTGATTTTATTTTTGGTACCGCGGGTGTGCCCATTACGGTGCCTTCGGGCGACAGTCTGAAGGGCATCGCGGAAATACGCGCCCTCGGGCTTGACGCGCTCGAACTTGAATGGGTGCACGGCGTGCGGCTGAAAAAGGAGAAGTGCGCCGAATTCAAGGCGGCCGCCGCAGAAAACGAAGTCGCACTAAGCGTTCACGCGCCTTATTACATCAACCTCGCCGCGAAAGAGCCCGACAAGCTCGAGGCGAGTATCGGCCGCATCATCCAGTCCGCGGAAATGGGAGAGATTGCAGGGGCCACCGATATCGTTTTTCATCCGGCGTTTTTGATGCAGCGGGAGCGCGACGAGGTGGAAAAGCTCACATTCAAGGCATTTTCGGAAGTAATCAAGCAGTACGAAAACAAAAAGCTTAGGGTTACTCTCAGGCCTGAGCTTACGGGCAAGGATGCGGCATACGGCCGGCTCGAAGAAGTGATTCGAATGTCGAAGGAGTTTCCGCATACGCAACCCTGCATAGACTGGTCGCATCTCCACGCGCGCACCGGCGGCAAGTGGAACAGCTACAAGGAATGGTGCAAGGCGCTGGAAATGATCGGAGACGCGCTCGGCGAGGAAAAAGGGCTGCGAGCAATGCACATACACCTCTCCGGCATCGAATACTCGGACAAGGGGGAACGCGAGCATATGCCCATCGAGGAAAGCGATCTCGAGTGGCGCGACCTGTTCAAGGCTCTAAAGACGTTTGGTTGCGCTGGGCGGATTATTTGCGAGTCGCCTCACAAGATAATGCACGAGGACGCTTTGTTATTCAAGCGTACAATGGCCGAGACTAAGGCCGGCCGTAAACAGAAAAATTAGCAGTAGAATGTGAATATCGGCCTTTATTTTCACACGCATCAAGAACGGGGTTTCGAAAATTTGAACTTTGCGGATTGCATTGCGTCTTCGTTTTGCTATAATCGTCCCTCGCAGCCGCCTACTACTCGCGACGGTTACAGCGCGAGCCGGAGGAGTTGATGCACCGTTTCACCGCAGCTTGGCTGCTGGCCGCCTTTGCGGCTTCGGCGATAAGTTTGTTCCCACAGGGAAGCTCCCTGCACGCGCAGGAGCAGGAAGCCGAAGCGCGGATATATTTCACTGTCGCAGATTCAGGAGCAAATGTTCGCTCCGGCCCGTCATCTTCTTATGAAGTCCTGACCGCTTTCGAGCCAGGTGTTCTGGTATACAAGGTTAGAACTGAGAAGTCCTGGATTTTGGTTGCCACCGTCTCCGAGGAAAACAGGATCGAAGGATGGGTATGGAGCAAGCTGCTCGTTCCCTCTTCGGGTCCGAACGGGGATGGTGTCCAAGCCGAGAGTGATGGTCAGCCTGCTGAAGAAGGCGATTCCGGAAAACCGGATACAACGGATAAGCCGGCCGAATCTGAAAACGCAAAGCCATCCGCGGAATCGCCCGCGAATGCGATAGTTGTCAAACAAGGCTCCGAGCCTGCCCCCGCATCGCCCCAAAAACCGGAGAAGGATTCGGGCAAGTTCGATTCGTTTACGACGGCTGCCGTGGAAGGAAGCGACCTGATTGCGCTTATCACGGCTGAAAACGTGAACCTTCGAGCGAAGCCGAATCTGCGCTCGGATGTAATCGGCAGTGTGACCACGGGCGAAAAGGTATACATTGTTGAAGAGCGCAAGCCTTGGTATTTTGTCAGTATTCCGGGGCAGGGCAAACGAGGATGGGTATTCGGCGATTTCGTGAAGCAGCTCGACTACGTCGTGATAACGGGCGACGACGTGAATTTGCGCGAGAAGCCGTCCGAAAGCGCGAAGGTGATCCGCAAGCTGCCGAAAGGCTTAAGATTCGTCAAGAAATCGTGGCTGAATAATTACGTGTTGGTCGCGAGCCCGGATAAAGGATACACAGGCTGGGTGCACCAGCGTTACGTCCGAATAGACAAAGCGCAGGAAGCACCGACGTACGTCGTTTCGGGCGACTCGATCAATTTCAGGAAGGATCCAAGCATAACTGCGGACGTCCTCGACCAGCTTGACGCGGGTGTGAAAGTCAAGGTGCTCGGCCGCGAAGAGAAATGGACGCTCGTAAAATACAACGGCAAAACCGGCTGGATGTACAGCGAGTACCTTAAATCGGAAGCCGACTTTCTCAAGCAGGGCGGACTGCGCGGTGTAAAGCGCAGTTTGGGGGCGGATTTGATCAATCGTGCGCTGTCTCTTAGGGGCACGCCCTACAGATGGAGCGGAGAGTCGCCGGGCGGCTTCGATTGCAGCGGTTTCATTTACTACCTGATTCAGACCGCGACCGGCGTAAACGACCTGCCGCGATCGGCCGCGGATATGTATCGCGACCTCGGTGTTTCGGTGGACAAGGAAGATTTGCGTCCGGGGGATCTGGTCTTCTTTACCACATACAAGGCCGGGGCGAGCCACGTAGGGCTTTACCTCGGCGACGGCGACTTCGTGCACGCGTCCAGCGCACAGGGCGAAGTGACGATTTCGAACATGAGCGAGGGCTATTACAAGGAGCGCTTCATCGGTGCGAAAAGGGTGGGGAAGAAGTAGCTTTGTTTAGTGCAGGCTTGTTTGTCTACCCCGCCTCGACCGCGACCCCCGCAGCGACCGGCTCGAACCTCGCCTGGAAGAATCGCAATTCCGACGGCTCGTAAATCATTTTCAGCCCGCCGATATCCGCGCGGCGCTTGAAGACCTCTATCACGCTTTCAGCGGTGTAGTCCATATGCGACTGCGTGTAGACGCGGCGCGGAATCGTGAGCCGGACGAGTTCCAGCTTCGGCCTGCGGTTCAGGCCGTCTGGCCCGCGGCCGGAAGATACGTTTCCGCGCTCCATCGAGCGCACTCCGCCCTCGAGGTAAATCTCCGCGGCAAGTCTCTGCGCCGGATATAGATCCTGGTCAACGTGCGGCAGAAACCGCTTCGCGTCAACGAACACCGCGTGACTTCCGACCGGCAGGACAATCGGCACGCCCGCTTCGTGGAGCTTAGTCCCCAGGTATCTGGTTTGGCCGATTCTGTATTCAAGATACGCTTCGTCGGTCACTTCCTGAAGCCCGATGGCAAGCGCCTCCATGTCGCGCCCGGCCATTCCGCCGTAGGTGTGCAGCCCTTCGTACACGACCACCAGGTTCATCGCCTGCTCGTAGAAATCCTCATCGTTCATGGCAAGGAATCCGCCGATATTGACCAGGCCGTCCTTCTTTGCGCTCATCGTGCAGCCGTCGGAGTAGGCGCAAAGCTCCCGTATGATTTCCTTGATCGTCTTGCCTTGATAACCCGGCTCGTTGCGCTTGATAAAGAACGCGTTTTCGGCGATGCGGGTCGCGTCAAGCATCACCTTTATCCCGTGCTTCGTGCAAAACTCGTACACTTCCCGCGCGTTTTGCATCGAGTACGGCTGGCCGCCCGCCATATTGACGCTCGTTTCGAAGCTTAAGTACGGAATCCTGTCCGCGCCGACCTTTTCGATCAGCTTCTGCATTTTCTCGATGCTGACGTTGCCTTTCCATGGAAACGTGTTTTGCGGATCGTGCGCCTCGTCCACGATCACGTCCACGAATGTTCCGCCTGCAAGCTCCTGATGCAGCCGGGTCGTCGTGAAGTACATGTTTCCGGGGATGTAATCGCCTTGCTCGATGAGGATCCGGCTCATCAGGTGTTCGGCGCCGCGGCCCTGGTGTGTGGGGACGAGGTATTTGTAGCCCATCACGTCCTGCATGGACGCGACCAGGTTGTAAAAGTTGCGGCTGCCTGCATATGCCTCGTCGCCCAGCATAAGCCCCGCCCATTGTCGGTCGCTCATGGCGGATGTCCCACTGTCCGTGAGCAAATCTATGTAAACGTCCTCGCTCCGAAGCAGGAACGTGTTGTACCCGGCATCCCGAATGGCGCGTTCACGCTCCTCGCGGGTGGTCCGGCGGAGCGGTTCGACCGATTTGATCTTGAACGGCTCTGGAACGTGCCTAATCGCCATCGGATGCCTCCAAAAAGTGATATGTACGAGCCAAGCCCCTTGAAAGCCGCATTATAGCAGGCGGCTTATCATATAGTATCCTGCAAAACGGCGCATTTCATACTGACTGTTGACATATTCTTGTTTTTTCCCAGTAATGACACGCAGCCAGATGGCCCGGCGCGACTTCGGCCAGTTCCGGCTCCTTCTCCTTGCACAGCTCGGTCGCGTACGGGCAGCGCGTATGGAACCTGCATCCGGACGGCGGATTCGCGGCGCTCGGCACTTCGCCCGTCAGAGGGACGCGGTTCATTTTTACTTGCGGATCGGGGATCGGCACCGCGGAAAGCAGCGCGAGCGTATATGGATGCACCGCGCCGCCGTAAATTATGTCGCTCGGCGCGAGCTCCACGATTTTGCCCAGATACATAACGGCCACGCGCCGCGATATCTGGCGCACAACAGCCAAGTCGTGTGCGATGAATAGATAAGTCAGCTCAAGCTCTGCCTGCAGCCGCATAAGCAAGTTGACTACCTGCGCCTGGATCGAAACGTCCAGCGCGGACACCGGCTCGTCGCATACGATGAGCTTGGGCGAGAGCGCGAGAGCCCGCGCGATTCCGATGCGCTGGCGCTGGCCGCCGCTGAACTCGTGCGGATATCGGCCGTAAGCGTCTTTCGGAAGTTCCACGGTTGCGAGCAATTCCCGCGCGCGCTCCGCGCGTTCGCGCGCTGTTCCTACGCGGAATACGTCCAGAGGTTCGCGTACGATTTCACCTACGCGCATCCGCGGGTTGAGACTTCCGTGCGGATCCTGAAAGATAATCTGCATCTCGCGGCGCTTTTCGCGCAGCGCGAGGCCGTCCAGGCCAGTGATCTCCGCGCCGTCAAGCTCTACCTTCCCCGCGGTCGGCTCGATCAGCCGCAGGACAAGCCGCGCTGTCGTGGACTTGCCGCACCCGCTTTCGCCCACCAGCCCGAGAGTTTCGCCGCGGGCTATGTCAAACGATACGCCGTCCACCGCACGCGTCCTGCCGACGGTCTTCTGGCCGAAAATCCCGGCGCGGATGGGAAAATGCTTGACCAGGTTTTCGACGCGGAGCAGGATGCCGTCCTTTGCGGTTGCCGCAGGAATTGAAGTGGCGCTCAAGTCTTTGAAAGTGTATCATGCGACGCCCCGTATCCGCGGGAGCCAAAAGAAAGGAGCAAGCCATGCCGGAGGTTATTGACAAAGACGCACTCAGAAACTTTATATTCGAAAAGTGGTGGGGCGAGAAGCTGTGTCCGATTTGCGGGAAGGAAGAATGGCATTTCGGTGACGCATTCGGTATGTTCCCGTATCGACCTGACGGGGCGTTCGTGCCCGGAGGTGTTTTGCCCGTGGTGCCGCTGGTATGCGGCGAATGTGGATTTACCGCTTTGTTTAATCCCTACATTACAGGATTTCTAAAAGCTTGAATCCGCCTATTTGATTTAAAATCCCGTTATACTTGCATGGGCTAATTCACTTTGTTGATCGCCTTTTTGTCCGCGTTCAGCGCGGCTTCCTTGATTGCCTCGCTCAGCGTCGGGTGAATACGCACCGCGGCCTGGAAGTCTTCAAGGCTCGCCTGGAATTCAAGCGCAAGCGTCGCATCCGCAACGAGATCGCTGGCATGCGGGCCGATTACGTGCACCCCGAGCAAATCGTCGTTTTTCGCGTCCGCGATAACCTTCGCCACCCCCTCGTCTTCGCCCAGCGCCATCGCCTTGCCGCTTGCTTTGAAGCTGAACGTGCCGGTTTTGATTTCGAGTCCTTGGGCCTTCGCCTCCGGCTCGGTCATTCCGACGCCCGCGATTTCGGGACTGGTGAACACCGCGTACGGGATCGCGGCCTTGAAGTGCGCAGGCTTGCCATCGGCCAGATGCTCCGCCAGCGCGACGCCCTCGTGTGACGCCTTGTGCGCCAGCATCATCCCGCCGATCACGTCGCCTATCGCATAGACGCCCGGCGCGGTTGTTTCAAGCCTGTCGTTTACTTTCACGAAACCTTTTTCGGTTTTTTCGATTCCGGCCTTGTCCAAATCGAGTCCTTCGGTAAATGGAACGCGGCCCGTCGAAACCAGAACCTTTTCGACCGTACGATGTTCCTCTTTGCCGTCCTTGCTTTCGAACGTCACTTGAACGCCGCGCGCGCCGCCGTAAACGTTTACGTTTTTGACTTTGTGCTCCAAGTAAAACTCGATTCCCTGCTTCTTGAATTCGCGGTGCGCGATTTTGACTATGTCCGGCTCCAGGCCGGTCAATATCGAAGGCAGGATTTCCACTATAAGCACTTCGCTGCCCAGCCGCTTGTACACGCTCGCCATTTCCATCCCGATATACCCGCCGCCCACTACAAGCAGGCTGCGCGGCACCGACGGAAGCGACAGCACGTCATCCGAAGTAACGACGTTGATGTCGTCCACGCCGAGCGAGGGAATCCGCATCGGCGCGCTTCCGGTTGCAATCACGATTGTGTCCGCGGAATACTTATCCTCCCCGTCCTTGGACTTAATCATAAGCTCATGCGGCCCGATGAACCTTGCTTCACCGATGATCCCGTCAGCGCCGTTTTTGTCCAACAGAACTTTCACGCCGGAAGTCAGCTTTTTGACGACGCCGTCCTTGCGAGCCATCATCCTTTCGAAATCCAGTTTGACCGAATCCAAGTCGATGTTTATTCCGTGATCGGCAAGATGCGCAAGCTCCCAGTAGCGCTTGCTGTCGTCCAGCAATACTTTCGACGGAATGCAGCCGACGTTAAGACATGTTCCGCCCCAGTACTTTTTTTCCACGCAAAGCGTTTTCTTTCCGAGCTGCGCGAAGCGAACTGCACATTCGTATCCGCCCGGCCCGCCGCCGATTACAATCACGTCGTATTTCTTAGGCATACTTCTCCCCTGCGGCTAAACGTTAAGCAGCAAAAGCTCCGGCGTTTCGAGAAGCCGCTGAATTTCGCTCCTGAACTGGATTGCGTAAACTCCGTCGATCAAACGGTGGTCGAACTGAAGCGCTAGGTACATCATGTCGCGGATGACGATCTCGCCGTCGCGCACTACCGGACGCTTCTGGATCGCGTGAATTCCAAGTATCGCCACCTCTGGGTAATTTATGATCGGCGACGAAAGAACCACGCCGTAACCTCCCGCGTTGGTCAGCGTGAAGGTTCCGCCCGAGATGTCTTCCATCGTCAATTTGCGCTCGCGCGCCTTTTGGCCGAGATCCGCTATCTCCCGCGCGATTTCGATTATTGACTTCCTGTCCGCGTGCTTGATGTTCGGAACCACGAGCCCCGCATCGGTATTCACGGCGATTCCGATGTTGTAATAGCGTTTGTAGACGACTTCGCTTTCGGTGATGGAGGCGTTGCAATTCGGGAATTTCTTGAGCGCTTCCACCGCGGCCTTAACGAAGAAAGGCATGAAGGTAAGCTTCACGCCGTACTCTTTGAGCACTTCTTCTTTCGCCGCTTCCCTGAACTTCACCAAATTGGTGCAGTCCATATCGCCCACGTCGAGCGTGTGCGCGGCGGTGTTTTTGCTGCGTTGCATCGCCTGGGCGATCGTCTTGCGGATCGGTGTAAGCGCCTGGCGCTCTTCGGGATAATCCGCCGAGCCGCCCGCAACGAATTTCGGCGCGGGAGCGGTTTTGTATTCGTATGCCGGAGCGGGCGGAACCGAAGCAGCCGCCGCGGCGGCTGTCCGCCTGTAACTCGGATCGGCCAAAAACCTTTCAACGTCGATTTTGCGGATGCGGCCGCCCTCGCCGGTTCCGGGAATTTGGTTGACGTCCAGTTTGTATTCCTCGATCATCCTGCGCACGGCGGGAGACAGCCTGTCCCTGGCTTCCTCGCCGGAGGCCGTTGGAACCGGTGAAGGTGTATGAGCCGGGGCAGGTGATATTTCAGCTTTTTGAGGAGGAGCTGGTGCCGCGGGCGGCTTCGGCGCCTCCGCGGGCTTCGCCGCGGCCTGGCCGAGCATGCTCTCGTCGAACGACTCACCTTCGAGTGTGATTATCCCCAAAAGCTGGTCGACTTCAACCGTAGTCCCTTCCGGAACTAGAATCTTCGCAAGCGTTCCGGTTGCGATACACGGAATATCCAGGTTGATCTTATCCGTCTCTATTTCGAGCAGCGTCACGTCGCGCTCAACCTTGTCGCCCTCGGCGAAGTGCCATTTGCCGACGACGCCTTCGACTACGCTCTCCCCCAGCTGTGGAACTCTGATTTGAACTGCCATAATGCTCTCCTTGGAAAGCGGCTAAACGAAACCGTCTAATATTCGACCAGCTTCTTTGTTTCCTCGTAAATCCGCTCCACGCTGGGGAGGTAGAACTCCTCCATCTTGGGATGGAACGGATGCGGAATATCCAACCCGCACACGCGCACGATCGGGCCGTCGAGATATTCAAACGCCTGCTCCGCGACGATGCTGGCAATCTCGCCGCCGACGCCGCCGGTCTTGGGGGCTTCGTGTACGACCACGACTTTGCCGGTCTTTTTCGCGCTTTCAATGATCGTGTTCTTGTCCATCGGAAGCAGCGTTCGCAGATCTATGACTTCCGCTTCGATTCCTTCGCCTGAAAGCCGCTCGGCAACTTTCAAAACGCGCTGAAGCATCAGGCCGAAAGCGATCATCGTCACGTGCCGTCCTTCGCGCCGCACTTCGGCGGGGCCGATCGGCGTAACGTAATCGTCGTCCGGAATTTCTTCCTTGATTGTGCGGTACAGTTTTTTATGCTCGAAATAAAGCACCGGATTGTTATCGCGAACCGCGGCCTTAAGCAATCCCTTCGCGTCGCGCGGGGTTCCGGGACATACGATTTTGAGTCCCGGTACGTGAACGTACCAGGCTTCAACCGACTGGCTGTGGTACATCCCGCCTCCGACGTCTCCGCCGTATGGAACGCGAATGACGAGCGGACAAGCCCACGTTCCGCCCGTGCGGTAAAAAATCTTCGCCGCCTGGTTTACGATTTGGTCGTGCGCGCCGTGAATGAAGTCCGCGAACTGGATTTCGCTGATCGGACGCATACCCATCAATGCCGCTCCGATGCCCGCGCCCACGATTAAACTTTCCGAAATCGGCGTATCCAGGCAGCGGTAGAATCCGAATTCGTCCTTCAGCCCTTTCGTCGCCTTGAAAACGCCGCCGTAAATCCCGACGTCCTCGCCCATCACGAAAACGCGCTCGTCCCGGCGCATCTCTTCCCGCTGCGCCTCGACAATCGCATCTATGTAAGTTGCCACGTGACCCATTTGTTGCTCCTAGATTTCCTTCGCGACGACTTTGTCGAATTCCGAAAGCGGGTTTACGAAGTCGTCCGGTGCGTAAACATTTTCAAGGCAGACTTCAGCCGGTGATTCCGGGCTGTCTTCGGCGAACTTGACGGCGTCTTCTATCTCGGCTTGAATCTCGGCCTTGATCGCGTTCATTTCATCCGAAGTCATAACTTTGTTTTCAAGCAGGTACGCTTCGAACCTCGGAATCGGATCGAGCGCCATCCAGCGCTTCAACTCATCATCCGGCCTGTAAGTCGCCGGATCGATTTCGCTGTGGCCGTACCAGCGATAGGTGTCGGCCATGATCAGCGTCGGCCCGCCTCCGTTGCGCGCCCGCTCAATAGCCTCTTCGTAAACGCAAAGCATCCAGATTGCGTCGTTTCCGTCCGATACGCGCACGCCCTCGATTCCGTAACCCTCGGCGCGCTGCTCTTGGTTGGGGTTGCCGCTCTGGATTTCCAGCGGCACGCTTTCCGCGTACCAGTTGTTTTGAATCGTGTAAACAAGCGGCAGCCTGTGTATCCCACAGAAGTTGAGGGATTCGTGAAAGTCGCCCTTCGAGGTTGCGCCTTCGCCTGTGAAACAAAAAGCCACGTTTTTGATTCCGCGCATTTTGTACGAAAGCGCAGCCCCGGTCGCCAGCGGAACCTGCGTCGCAAGGCAGGTGCAAGGCGTGATCTGGCGCACGTCGGTCCATCCGAAAAAAACGGGGTGCATGACGCCCCGGTCCTGGCTTGTGGATTTGGTGTAGACTTGCGCGAAGAGGTATTTGGTCGGCACTCCTTTGCCCACCATACAGCCCAGCTCGCGGTGCGATGGTCCTATGAAATCGTCCTTTTCGGCAAGGAACGCCGGAACCGTCGTGGTGCATTCCTGGCCTATCTGGCTGAAGTATGTGCCGTAGTACCTTCCCTGGCGGAACAGCTTTCGCATCCGGTCATCGATATCGCGCGTCAGCCTCATCACGCGGTAAAGCCCGCGCAGCTGCTCTTTGCGTTTCGGCGTGAGCTTGAAGCTGTCGCGGTACGGCCCGCCGAGGGTTGCAGCCTCCACCGGCTCTTTCACCGCAGTATCGCCTGTATCTTTTTTCGCCATATTGACTCCTGAAACTGATGTCTGCGCGTTCACGCGCCCGTCAAATGCCGCCGGCGGTAACGCCCAGCGACTGGCCGAGCCTGCCCGCGATTTCGTCGAGCTGCGGAACCGTATGCACCCGCGCCGGACATTCGTCCGGAATGTCTTTGTGTTCATAGTCGATTCTGCTTCCGATGTCTACGGTCATTTCACTGCCCAGCCCGTAAGTGTGAACGACCTTCGCGACGTAGCAGAATTCGGGCGTGCAGAGGCTTCCGCAATCAACGAGCCCGTTGTCTACGATACCGCCGAAAAAGTCCATTCCCTGCGATTCCAGAAACTGCTTGGCATCCTCGAACGCGTTCATCGGCTCGAGCCCGCCCATCGAAATCACGACGAACGGTTTGCCCTTTAGCATGTTCTTCCACTTCGCGTCTTGGGCGAACAGCTTTTCCCAGTACGCCCAAGCCGCCTTGCCGTCGCGCTGGTATCGAACCGGCGTGGATAGCACAAGCGCGTCCGCCTTCGCGACCTTGTCCAGCAATTCTCCGAGGGAAACCTTGTCTTCCGCGCCGCCGAAGCAGTGCACAAGCTGGCCTTCGTCGGGAAAGTCGATCGCGCCTTCCAAAGTCAATAGCTCGAACGGGGCGGTCGTTCGTATAAGGAAATACTGCAGGATCTTGATGCTCGAATGCTCGAGCTTTTCGCACGCGGCTAAACCGATTATCTTCATTATGCTTGCTCCAACGGCCGGAAACCCCCGGAAGGCCGAACCCGGCCTGCGAGAATCGAAGCAGGAATTATAAGCGACCCCTGCACGGCGGTCAATCCCGGCCGCCAAGAGGTACCCGCATCGACCGGTTATTCATTCATATTATTTCAGCGGCGGGATAGTTATTTTCGAATCAAATTTGCGCGGTTATCAACAGACAGCATTGGCAGCCGATTGCCGTTTAGGGCAATGATAGAATCGCCCCGATTCCGGGTTTGGAGGCATTTCGATGGGGCAGCGAAAGTTTGGGGCAGGCGTGTTGAAGATGGTGAAGGCGGGGCGCGACATCCGCGCTTCGAAACTCGCGGCCGAGGGCGGCAGGCGCGTTGACTGGGCGGCGCGCGATATGCCGGTGCTCGCTTCGATCCGCAAGCGCTTCGCCAGGTCGAAGCCGCTCGCCGGCCAGCGCATCGCGGCCTGCCTGCATGTCACCACCGAAACGGCCAATCTTGCGCTTGCGCTCGCTGCCGGCGGTGCCAGAGTCCGGCTCTGCGCTTCGAATCCGCTTTCCACGCAGGACGAAGTCGCCGCCTGGCTGTCCGCGCAGAAAGGAATCGAGGTCTACGCCATCCGCGGCGAGGACAGGAAAACGTATTACGATCACCTAAGAGCGGCGCTCGAATTCGCTCCGACGATCACGATGGACGACGGCGCGGATTTGGTCACGCTGTTGCACAAGGAATATCGCGAGTTGATTCCGGGCATAATCGGCGGCACAGAAGAAACGACGACGGGCGTAATACGGCTGCGCGCGCTCGCGGACGCGGGAAAACTCGGCTACCCGATAATCGCCGTCAATGACGCGCTGACGAAGCACATGTTCGACAACCGCTACGGTACCGGCCAGAGCACGCTTGATGGCATCCTGCGGGCGACGAACCTGCTTGCCGCGGGCCGCACCGTCGTCGTCGCCGGCTACGGCTGGTGCGGGCGCGGATTCGCGATGCGCGCGCGCGGCCACGGCGCGCATGTGATCGTCACCGAGGTGGATCCGACGAAGGCTCTCGAAGCACATATGGACGGATACGCGGTAATGCCGATGGCGCAGGCCGCGCCGCTTGGCGACCTGTTCGTCACGCTGACCGGCGACATAAACGTAATAGACCGCCGGCACTTTCTTAAGATGAAGGACAACGCGGTCGTCGCGAACAGCGGCCACTTCGACGTGGAAATCAACTTGAAAGCTCTGCAGCAACTCGCCGTGAAGAAGGCGACGCTTCGCCCGAACTGCGACGAATACACGCTCAAAAACGGCAGGCGGATAATCGTCCTTGCGGAGGGCCGCCTGGTCAACCTCTCCGCGGCGGAAGGCCATCCGCCGAGCGTAATGGACATGAGCTTCGCCAACCAGGCGCTCTGCATCGAGTACATCGCAAAGGGAAAGCTGTCGAAAGGGCAGGGCGCGGGCGCGCCGCGCGTCATCCCCGTGCCGCAGGCGATCGACGAGCAAGTGGCGAAGCTCAAGCTTGCCGCGATGAGGATCAAGATAGACGCGCTGACCGACGAGCAGAAGCAATACCTTGCAAGCTACGAGCTGGGGACGTAAACATAAACGTACGGGCGGGGTTTACCCCCGCCCAGATTTTTTGTATTCTGTTCGTGTGTCGACTCGCAAGACACCTCGTACTCTGCCGATTCCTTACGATTCCGGCGGATTGTTTTTCCTGACCGCATGCTGCCGGGATATGCAGCCTTACCTTGATACTCCTTCCGCACGGGACATCGTTGCCGATGAAATCAGATATGTATCAAACGGGAAGCCGGGATGGGTTTATTGTTATGCTGTGTTGCCGGACCACTTCCATCTGTTGGTCCTGCTGCCAAAGCATGTTTCGCCTTGCGACTTAATCAGATTGATCAAAGGAAGAGCTTCGGCAGGCTTAGGGAAACTGGGCCTGCGAAACGTATGGAATAGAAGTTTCCATGACAGAATGATTCGGAATGAAATGGAGATGAAAGAAACAGGGCGGTATATCCTGGATAATCCGGTTCGTAGGGAGCTTGTTTCAAAGCCGCAGGAGTGGCCTTGGTGCGGCATTCTGGATTGGAAAGGTTAGATCATTAAGGTGGGCGTGGGTAAACCCCGCCCGTACGGATTTATGTCTGAACGCAATACACGTTTTGAACCTGTTTCAATCGCGGCCATCATTATCGCGGCCTTATTGCTTGCCATCAGGATTTCCTCCGCGTTTTCTTCCGCGCCTTCGTTCGAACAATCCTTTGAAGGCAAGACCATCTCCGTCCAAATAGGCGACATGTCGGTGCTGTCGCTCGAATACCGCGACTATCCGGGGCCGCTTGCGCATGTCGCGTTCATCAACGTGCACGAGGACGAGACCGCCGCGCTCGCGGCGGGGCGCGCGCTCGCGGAAAAGCACGGCGGGCGCGTCGTCGCGCTCCACTACGGCGGCGGCCGGCGCATTCAATTCGCCTTCCGCGGCGCGATGTACGTCGTCGACGCGAACCGGATTTACACTCCCGCAGGCCGCGCCGCCTCCATGCGGATGATTCCGCTTAACCGGGAGATTGGCGGCGGGCGGACGAATGCCGATGCCGCGGCAACCGGCGCGGGCCGCGCCCAATCCGGCTCGCGCCAATCCTCGATCGAAGATCCCGACGACGTCCTTCCATCCGTTACCGAACAGCAAATCGACAGCGCTGCGCCCGGCGTCACCGATTCCGCCGCGCTTGCCGAGATGCAACGCTTCGCCGACCTTGTGCTGGCGTCGCTCGAAGGCTTCGAAATCGTCGTGGCGCTCCACAACGACAGCGACGGCGGCTGGAGCGTGGATTCCTACCTGGACGAGCCGGACAGCGCCAGCGCCGTATACGTTGCGATGGACACCGACACCGACGACTTTTTCATCGTCACGCAGCGGGCGGACTACGACGCGATAACGGCGCTCCAGATGAGCTGCGTCCTCCAGAACAACGGTGCAAGCCCGGACGACGGCTCGCTGTCGGACTACTTCCGCTCCTCGCCCGTGCGGTACATCAACTGCGAGGCCGAGGACGGCGAGGCGGAAAGGCAGGGGAGGATGCTTGAGGGGTTGATTCCGCAGCTGACTCCTTCAATTCAGCCGGAAACTACAAAATAAAATCCGTACTCAAAAAGCTCGACTTCCTGTTCCGCGTGATGTCCGTCAGCATCGCCTTGTTCGCCTCGGTCGCCTTCGCGGCGACCAGCGTGCGGATCGAGAACGCCCGCAGCGCGTCGCTCACCGACAGCGTCCCCTCCGCAGAGTCCTTGCGCCCGGTGAACGGGAACGTATCCGGCCCGCGCTGGCACTGGCTGTTGATGTTCACCCGGCACACCTGGTTGACTAGGTGGTCCGCTAGCTCCGCGATCCGCCCGCCGTCGCTTCCGAACAGGCTCACCTGCTGGCCGTAGTCGCTCTCCTCGACGTACCGGATCGGCTCCTCGACGTCGTCGAACGCCGCGACCGGAACGACCGGCCCGAACTGCTCTTCTCGCGCCACGCGCATCGTCGCCGTGACCGGATACAGAACCGCCGGCGAAAAGAACGTCCGCTCGATTTTTCCGCCGCCCGCGTTCGCAACCGCCGCGCCGCCCGCCTTCGCATCCTCGACAAGCTCCGCCAGGTATTCCGGCTTGCCCGGCTCCGGCAGCGGGGTAATCCGCGCTCCCTCATCCCATGGCATCCCCGGCTTGAGCGCGTTTACCGCATCGCAAAGTTTCGCGACGAACGCGTCCGCGATGCTTTTGTGCGCGTAAATCATCTTTATCGCGGTGCAGCGCTGGCCGTTGAAGGACAGCGCGCCGAGCACGCATTCGCTGACCGCCAGATCCAAATCCGCATCCGGAAGGACAATCGCCGGGTTTTTCGCGTCGAGGCCGAGTATGCACCGCAGCCGATTCGGCTTCGGATGCGATTTCTGGATCGCGTTCGCCGCGCGGCTCGTCCCGATGAACGCGAGGACGCTCACCTTCCCCGTCGCCATCATCGGCGAAAGTATCTCCCGCCCGCGGCCGTACACGACATTGACTATGCCCGGCGGGAAGGAGTCGCGGAACGCTTCAAGCAGCGCGCCGAACAAAAGCACGCCGTACCGCGGCGGCTTCATCACGGCGGTGTTGCCCATTATCAGCGCCGGAATCAGCGTCGTGAACGTCTCGTTGAGCGGATAATTGAAAGGCCCGGCGCACAGCACCACGCCAAGCGGCGCGCGCCGGATCATCCCGATTATCCCCTGCTCGATCGCGAACCGCGACCCGGCGCGGTCCACCTCTTTGAGCGCGTCAATCGTGTCCCGGATGTAATCCAGAGTGCGATCGAACTCCTTTTCGGAATCCGCAAGCGTCTTGCCGATCTCCCACATCAGCAGCCGCACGACCTCGTCACGCTTCTGCGCCATCCGCGCCGCGAAATCCGCGACATGCGCGATCCGATCCGCGACCGGCATCGTCGGCCACGCGCCGCGGCCGTTTCCATAGGC
>JABRWB010000030.1 GCA_039961635.1 bacterium | reverse complement strand
GCGGAATGCGCCTTAGCAAGAAACTTGATCCCTTGTCGCGGATTGAACTTTTCCGATCCGAACAACTCGCTTCTTTTTGTAACGGTGACAAGATCGCACTGCTTTTTTTTGCGCACGGCGTTAAATTGCGACGCCGGCAGCGCTTTTTGGATGGATGTAATCGCGCGTTTGTCCGAGGCCACAAGGCACGCATCCCCGGCCGCCAGGCCGCATGCCACAAACGGCGCCACCGCATCCGCCATTTCATCGCGCGTTTTGCAGATAAGGCACGCGTAATCGTGCGTGGTTATCCCGGCTATAGCCTCCAAAAAGCTCCCGTTGTTACTTCTACCCTGTTTCACTCCTTCCTCCGCGCGTTTCTGCGCTTGGGACAATTTTGGCGAGCTTATTTGAGCTTGAGTCGAATTCAACTTGATTCTCGTCAATGAGACACTTTTAAATATATGAAGCTGCGGAATTAACGCGGCAAATCAAACGAATCCGCCCCGCCAATACCGCCCGACTTCCCGGTTTGCGCATCGCCATTTCCGTTTCCGATTCCTCCGTGCTTCGGCCCCGGCTCGGGCAACATGCATAAACCGCGTCGGATTGTGCGCCCGCGGCACGACCCGATATTAACACAAGGTTTCGAAAAACGCGGTTTTTCATGATGCCGGAAACTGCTTTCCGGGATTCAATATCCCTTGCGGATCGAAAAGCGATTTAATTCTGCGCATCAAGTCCAACTCGGCCTCTCCGATTTCCCAGGAAAGAAACGGCCGTTTTGTCATCCCTATTCCGTGCTCTCCCGAAATAGTCCCGCCCAGATCCAGCGCCAGTCTGAAAACGAATGCGACCAGTTCCTCGGCGGGCGCTCGGGTTTCGGTCCGGTCGTCCGGCAGCATCACCGTCGCGTGAAGGTTGCCGTCGCCCACATGGCCGTAGTTGCAGAAAAACAGCCCGCGCTTCTCGGCTTCGGCGGTCGACTTCGCGACGAATTCCGCGAGCGCCGCGCGCGGCACCGCGATATCCTCGTTCAGCTTTACGGGCGCGACGTTGTACAGCGCGGACGCCAGCGTCTTGCGCGCACTCCAGATTTTCGTCCGCTCGGATGCATCCGCCGCCTGGAAAATTGACCGCGCGCCGTATTTTTCCATCACCGTTTTGACGAGCGCCATTTCCGCGTCGGCGGATTCCCGCGTCGCGCCGTCGGTCTCCGCAAGTATTAATGCCTTCCAGTCCCCGCCGATAAGCGGCGCAACGGGAGCGGGTGCAATCGGTTTCGGCGGCTCGCCACTGGACGCTGCCGCAAGCGGAACGGCTCTTCCGGTTATGACCTCGATGCATTTCCGGTCCGCGAATTCGAGCGCGCGCGGCAGCGCGCCTTCGGAGCAGACATGCGCGGCGGCAGTCAGCGCGGCTCCCTCGCTGTCGAATCCCGCCAGCACGGTCGCGGTGAACTTCGGCAGCGGAATTATCTTGAGCGCGGCTTCGGTGATAAGCGCAAGCATCCCTTCGCTTCCGCAGATGAGCCGCGTCAGGTCGAAGCCGGCGACGCATTTGTGCGCGCGGCTGCCCGTGCGGATCACGCTTCCGTCGGCCAGAACGCAGGTGAGAGCGAGCACCGAATCGCGCGTGACGCCGTACTTGACCGCGCGCATCCCGCCCGCGTTTTCCGCGATGTTCCCGCCGATGGTCGCGTACGCGGAGCTTCCCGGGTCCGGCGCATAGAACATCCCCTTCGGCGCAAGGTGCGCTTGGAAATCGTCCACCAGAATTCCCGGCTCGACGACGGCGCATCCGGAAACAGGATCTACCGAAAGCACCCGGTTCATCCGCAGGAAATCCACGACGATGCCTCCATGCTCCGGGACGCATCCGCCGGTCAGCCCCGACGCCGCGCCGCGGGCGACTATCGGCGCGCCGTGCGCGGACGCGACTTTGCAGATCGCGGAGACTTCGTCCGTAGAAAACGGCCAGCAGACGACGTCGGGCTTCCCGCGCAGCCGGGACGCGTCGTACCCGTGCGTCACTTTGATTTCGGGCGACGAAGAAACCCGGTCGCGCGCGAGCGCCCGGACAAGCTCGGATTCGATTTTGCGGTAATCGGGCATTGGCACGGTGGAAGTATACAGCGGCCATCGAGCTGGATTTCAAAGTTTGCAACTCTGTTGGAGAGGAATTTTACTTCTTCCCAAGTGCTTCTAGAAATTCATCAACCGAAATTCCGGCCAGTCGAATTAAAGTACGAAGCGTCCCTTTGCGAACTTCCTTGTGATCCGGAACGGCGAGCAGAACCGACTAACCTTTTTTAACAAGACTTATATGTGTGCTTTCGCGGCGATGTATATTCCAGCCAAGGCGAACAAAAGCTGCTACAGCGGCTTTCCCGCTGACAATGGGAAGTTGCGCCACCTAAATAGCAACCTCGATGGCGTCCGTTTCAGGGGGAAGGGGCAGTCCAAGTTCCTTTCGGGACTTAATGCTCAATTTTATGGCGTCCTGAATATTGGCGAGCGCCTCTTCGCGAGTGCGGCCCTGGGAAACGCATCCCGGCAGCGCTGGACACTCGGCCACGATCCAGCCGACTTCGTCGGTTTCAATGGTAACGAGAAGCTTCATCGCTTCAATTATACCCCGAACCGGTCAACAAAAGCGGTCGCGGGAAAGCGCGCGGACAAGCTCGGATTCGATCTTGCGGCAATCGGGCGCGGCCACTGTGGGGATTATACTTGGCCAAGATTAGAATGCTGCCTGAAATTCAAGGCTTATTATCTTTATTCCGGCAGCATTTCGTAGAAGCTCCACACGCTGCAGAACCCGTCGCCGGGGCCGAAGTATTTGAACGCGTGGCGCATTATCCCGCCGTCCTTTCCCTTGTAGAGAGTGCTCAAACCGGGCCACGGCTTGCCCTCGAACTCGAAACCCAAATCCTTGAACAGCGTCGTGCCATGCGCGGAGAGCATCTTGAACTTCCACCCGCGCTTTTCGGCGAACGCTTTCTGGATTTCCGGCGGATCGGGGCTGACGACGACGAACGCAGCCCGCCGCTCGACATAGTGATACAGCGAGTTGAACCCGTCCGCCCACATCGTGCAGTACGGGCACTGCCTTCCCATATTGTGCACCAGCGCCAGCTTGTCATGCTTGCCGAACAGCTTCGAGAGCCTAACCTTTTTTCCGTTCCGGTCGGTAAGCGCATAGTCCTGCACCGGCGTGCCGGAGAGCTGCTTGTACGCCTCGGCGATTTCTGCGTGCAGCTTCTCCATCTTTTCGTTGAGCTTCTTGACGCGGGTTTCGGGTTTCATTGCGGCTCTCCAATGGTGGTGAAATTTCGCTTGCGGCTCAAACAAACTCCGCGTCGAACGTCGAGTTGCGCACGTTCGTGACTTCTACGTCCACCCAATCGCCCACGGCCAAATCATCGGGAGCGTCCGCGACGACCGCGGGCTTGTTTATCGGCAGCCGGACGATCGCGGTTGGTTTGCGCGAGCCGCCGCCCGCCCCTACATCCTCGACGAGTCCGCGGTACTTCCGTCCGACGTACTTGCGGTTCTCCTCCCGGCCGATCTCGTGCTGCAGCGCGATAAGCTCCGCCAGCCGCGCCTTTTTCTCCGCCTCCGGCACTTCGTCCGGCAACCGCGTCGCGGGCGTGCCCTCGCGCGGGCTGAACTTGAACATGTACGCGTCGTTGAACCGCACGCGCCGCATCATCGAAAGCGTCTCCTCGAAATCCTCCCGCGTCTCGCCGGGGAATCCCACAATCACGTCCGTCGAAAGGAAAATATCCGGCCGCGCGCTTCGCACCGCGTCGACACGCGACAAAAAATAATCGCGCGTGTACAGCCGCAGCATCCGTTTCAGTATCCGGTCGCTCCCCGCCTGGAACGGCAGGTGCAGTGAGTTGAGCATGCGGTCGTGTTTGTAAATCCGCGCCACGAACTCATCTGAAAGATCCCTAGGATGCGACGTGAGGAAATGCAGCCACGGCACTTCCGTCTCGTCCAGCACGCGCTCGACCAGCCCCGCGAAATCGGGGCAGCCCTCGCGGTCGTCGCCGTAAGTAAGAACGTTCTGGCCAAGCAGCGTGATCATCCGGTAGCCCATCTCGTGCTTGCGCCTCACGTCCGCAACGATCACTTCGGGCGGAATCGAAATCTCGCGTCCGCGCACCTTGGGCACGATGCAGTACGTGCAGCGGTAGTTGCAGCCGCGGATTATCGTGACGAGGCCGCTCTTCTTAAGCTCGCTAATCGCGGTGGCGCTTCCTATCTCCGGCGCGCCCATGAACTCGTCGACTTTCGCCTCGCCGGAAAGCACGCGCGGGTCGGCCGTCAGCGCGTCGCGTATCGCCGCGCCCGCGCCCCCGCTGTCGCGCATCGGCGGAAACGAGTTGTCCAGCGCCTCCACCACCGTGTCCGGCGCGCTGTAATCCACAAGCAAATCCACGAACGGGAACCGCCCCGCAAGGTGCTCCCGGCTTTTCGGCACCAGGCATCCCATCACCGTCAGGAACGCGCCGGGCCGGGCGTCCTTCACCGCCTTGAGCATCCCGATATACGAGTACGCCTTGTCTTCCGCCTTCTGGCGCACGACGCACGTGTTGACCAGCACCAGGTCGGCGTCGGCCTCGGTTTCGACGGGCGAACCGCCCCGCAGCCGCAGCGTGAGTTCCAGATCGTTCGCATCCGCCACGTTCATCTGGCAGCCGAAAACCTTGAAGCAGTAGGTGAACGCGGGCGTTTGCGTTGCGCCTCGCGCCGCTCCGGACGTCGATTCACTCAATTCGCCCGCCGATTCGTTTAGGGCTGAGGATGTTGCGCGCGCGCCAGCCACACCCGCGCCGAGCGGGTTAGTGACTTCCGCAACCGAATTTTCATTTGTTGTTGACATATCCGGGAAAGCCGCGAGAACCGCCGGCATGGTTGGTACCCCGCCGACGGGGGATTATGGTAGCAAAGCGGGGCGCGGCGACCGCGATCCGGGGGTCGCGGCTTAGCCCATCCCCCAATGCTACAATTTCACTTCCTTCGGGGCGTAGCGCAGCCCGGTTAGCGCGCTTGCTTTGGGAGCAAGAGGTCGCGAGTTCGAATCTCGCCGCCCCGATTTCCGCCCGGCCGCGCGGGGGCTCGTCCCCGCTTCAAGGCGGACTTCTCCGGCTGCACGGCGCGGAATCCCTTGCTCACGGCCAACGGCCCATCCCCGCTATCCGCGGAATCCGTAGCGCTGCTATGCGACCGGGATGACGAACCAGAACCGCCACTCGTTTCGCCCGCGGTCGTTCATCGAATCGAACCACGCGAACCGAAGCTGCACCGGGTGCTTCCAATACATAAGCTCCGGCCCGGCCGACCATCCCGGAGCGCGCCCGGCCGCGTGCGTCTCGATCACGTTCGCACGCAGCGACCAGTCGTCGACGCGGAATCCCTCAACAGCAAGCTCGTTGAAAAAGCCGCAGCGCGTGTCGTTTGTCGGAAATCGCGCGGCGGAAAACAGATCCCACTTCTTCGCCACGATCAGCGTCTGTGCGCCTATCCAAGGCACGTCCAGGCCGTCCGAATTTGTGTCGATCCCGACCGTGAGGCGCGGCTGGATTTTCGCCTTCACGATTTCCGCCGGGCGGAACGGCCAGCGGTAGCCTGCGCTCGCCGGCTCCCAGGTTTCGAGGTCCCACGAAAGTTGCACCTGGCCGGGGCCGAAGCCGGGAATGAGCAGCCGGTAGTCGTACACGGGGCTCCTCTCCATATAGAAATCGTTGATGATGTCTATCGAAAGCGGCGGGGCGGGCGGAGCCGCCGAAGCGGGTAGGGCGGACGTAATGAGCAACGAGCATGCGAGCGCGGCGATGGCTTGGGATTTCAAGGCATTCCTCCTTTCGGATTGCGGCACAAAACGCTATCTGTACCTGCCGAAAAGGGCATTGATTCAACTATCGGGGCTTTGGAATGGTAATTCAGCCTTGGGCGGCCATGGTATTGCGCGCGCCCGCCGGTTCTGCTATTATCCCGGTTCGCCAAATTCTCAGGTGGTATGTCGTGGAAGTCAGGAATAAGGAATATGAAGTGATGGTTCTCTTCAATCCCGAGACCCAGGCCGAGGAGATTGAAGAGAATGCAAAAAAGGTCGAGGAGCTCATCGCGCAGTACGACGGGCGGCTGTACCGCACGGACAAATGGGCGAAGCGCCATCTCGCCTATCCTGTGGATCGGTTCAAGGACGGCCTGTACGTTATTCACCGGTTCCGCGCGCCGAAGGAAATCGTGCCCGATCTCAACTACCTTCTCAAATACCATCCCAAGGTTCTTCGGTTCCTTGTGACGGACTACACCGAGAAGGTGGAAAAGGCTTCCAGGCGCAAGGCGCGGACCAAAGTTTCCAAGGTGGAGGCACAGGGGTAGCGACATGAAAACGCCAGGAAAAATGAGAGCCCGCAAGTCTTGTCCGTTCAAGCTTGAGCCAGACCTGCCCATCGATTACAAGGCGGTCATGCTTCTCAAGCGGTTCATAAGCGACCGGGGGAAGATTCTTCCCCGCAGGCGCACCGGAGTATCGGCGAAGTACCAGCGCAGACTCGCGCGCGAGATAAAGCGCGCCAGGTTCATGGCTCTTTTGCCTTACGTCAACAGGTAAGGCCGGGGCCGGCACGGAGGATTGCAATGAAGGTAGTTTTGTTGGACGACGTGGACAATCTCGGCGAAGCCGGGGAAGTTGTGACGGTAAAGCCGGGATACGGCCGTAACTGGCTTATCCCGAACAAGCTCGCGGACTTTGCCCGCCCCGACGTATTGAACCGCATCGGCCAGATCAAAAAGGCCGGAGAAGAGCGACGCCTCGCTCGTCTCAAGGAAGAGAAAGAAATCATCGAGCGTCTTACCGGAAAGTCGATCACGATTTATATGCGGGCCGGCCAGGAAAACAGGCTTTTCGGCGCCGTGACGAACCAGACCGTCAGCGACGCACTAAAGGCGTCGTTTGGCACAGATTTGAATCGCAAGTTTGTCCGGCTCGCCTCGCCGATTAAGCACCTGGGGGAATACGTTGTGGAGCTGCGCGCGTCGTCCGAAATCAAGGGTGAAATCAAGGTTGTGATTAAGTCCGAAGACGAGCGCGAATCCGATATCGCGCAGGCAGCCGCCTCCGATGCTGCATCCGCACCGGACGAATCTTCATCGCCTGCTGAAGGATAGTTGTCGGCTCGAAAATCGGAAATTTCTCCAGCGTGGTTGTCCAACCCTATGAAGTCCGACGCTATTTCGCGCGCGTGTTCGAGTCGCGCAATAAGGTTCTTTTTGCGTCAGACGCTTTTGCAAACCTAACGTGTTTGTAACTTGTTCGGGAAGTCTTAGGAAGTGAGAGCGAAGGTTGAAGAGTGCGCCGAAAATTTCGCTTGCCAGGAAACCGTATTGATTCGCCACCTCCGATGCGCTAAAACAGGGGCGACCGCCAGGGGGATTTTCAATGTTCATTTGTTCCGCCTGCGGTGCAATTTTCACGGGTCGCCGGACTGGAGATTAGATTGACTCGGGTTAGGGAATCGGTTTTCGAAGGACGGATACCGCCGCAGAATCCTGACATCGAACAGGCCGTGCTGGGCGCGATTATGCTGGATCCGGACATTTTCCCAGCCGTGAGGGAAATAATCGGGCCGGACAGTTTCTATCTTGACCAGCATGGAATAATTTTTGAAGCTTGCGTTTCGTTGTACGAACGCGGTTTAAAAAGCGACCTGCCCGCGACGCTTGACGAGCTTAAGCGCAAGGGGCTCCTCGAAAAAGTCGGGGGTGCGGGATACGTCGCGTCGCTTCTTTCCGCCGCGCCTACCGCCGCCCACGCGGAACACCATGCCTACCTCGTGCAGGAGCAGTACACTCTGCGCGCCCTCATCCGTACGTGCACGGAAATCATCGAAAGCGCGTTTGGACAGCAGGATTCGCCGGAGGAAATACTTGACCAGGCGGAGAAGGCGATACTGGAAATATCAAAGTTCGGAAAAGCGAAAGGCTACTCGGAGCTTGGAGGCGTGTTCGACAAGCTTATCGAGAAAATCACTAGCATTCACGACTTTCGCTTGGAAAGGCCGGGCGAGCCTTATTACGCCGGGGTACGCTCAAACTTTCCGGACATTGACGAACTGCTTCGCGGATTTCATCCCGGCAGCTTGAACATAATAGCGGCAAGGCCGGGCGTGGGTAAAACCAGTCTCGCCCTGAACATCGGGCTTAACGTTGCGGCGAATAATCCTCAGGGCTTGCCGGTGCTTTTGTTCAGCTTGGAAATGCCGAACGAAATGCTCGCTCTAAGGATGGTGGCGTCCGAATCCAAGCTGCCCATCGGGAGAATTGAAAGCGCCGAGCTGGCGGACAACGAGTGGCAAATGCTTTCGCAGAGCATCCGTAACATTTCGCGAAGCAGAATTTTGATGAACGATTCGAGCGCCTTGACGGTCCGCCAGGTGGCGAATACGGCGCGCCGCGTTGTCAGCAAATACGGCGGGATAGCGCTGGTAATCGTGGATTACCTTCAATTGATGTACAGCGGTATCAAAACCGAAAATCGCGTCCAGGAAGTAAGCGCCATATCGCGCGGCCTCAAAAACCTCGCACTGGACTTGCGCGTGCCGATACTGGCGTGCAGCCAGCTTTCCCGCCAGGTGGAATCGCGCAAGGAGCAGCGGCCGATGCTGCACGATTTGCGCGAATCCGGTTCGATAGAGCAGGACGCGGACGTCGTGATGTTCCTTTCGCACTGGATACCGCAGGGCGAGGAAGAATCCGCGCCCGCAATCAACGCGCCGGACTACGCACAGAAAATCAAGCGCAGGCTGACGACCAAAAAGCACACCGACAACATGCTCTGCTCCATCGCCAAAAACAGGAACGGTCCGGTGGGCGACTGCCCGCTTCTTTTCATGCGCGAGTACTGTAAATTTGTGCCCAGCACGTGGGATTATTTTCTTTCTGCCGACCGCGGCGGGAGGAAATCGGGAGGCAAATCATGAGATTACTGATAATTGGCAACGGCGGGCGCGAATGCGCAATCGCAAACACGTTGATGTTGTCCAAGCAGGTTGAGCGCGTATACACGACCGAAATAAACTATGGCGTGTACGACCCGCATATCGTGAGCGGATTCGGCCAAGTGCTGGAGGGCAAATACAGCGCGCGTGTAAGGTGCGTCCACCTTCAGCCGGACCAGAAAGAAGAACTTGTCAACGCGATTCAGCGAGAGAAAATCGACCTCGTGGTTGTCGGGCCGGAAGGCCCGCTGGCCGATGGTATCGCTGATTATTTGGAGAAAAACGAAATCAGGGTGATCGGCCCGGTCAAAAAATCGGCCAAGCTGGAATCGTCCAAGTCCTTCGCAAAAAAGTTTATGAAGAAGTACGATATCCCGACGGCGGAATTCCGCTATTTCGCCGCGAACGAATTTGACAAAGCTCTGGAGTACGGCGCATCGCTACCTTTCCCCGTTGCGGTGAAGGCGGATGGATTGTGCGCCGGCAAGGGGGTCTTCGTATGCGGGAGCAAGCGCGAGCTTAGATCCGCACTTGACAATCTGATGAACAAGCAGATTTTTGGAACGGAAGGTTCGCGCGTGATTGTCGAAGAGGGATTGTCCGGCAAGGAAATCAGCTTCATCGGCCTTTTCGACGGCGAAACCTACCTGCCGTTTCCGGCCGCGACAGACTACAAGCGCCAGCTCGACGGGGACAAGGGGCCGAACACCGGAGGGATGGGCGCCATAGCTCCATCCCCTTTCGCCACAAAAGAAGTCTTGGACGATTTCAACGGCAATATTCTGCCGAAGTTCATCGAGGGAATGAAAACGGAGGAACTGGAATACTGCGGATTCATTTATTTCGGCTGTATGCTTACCCAGGATGGACTAAAGGTGCTCGAATTTAACGTGAGAATGGGCGACCCTGAAGCTCAGGCCATTCTTCCACTCATAAGAAGCGATTTGTCCGCCCTTTTGGAGCTGTGCGCGAACCGCAGATTGGTGCGGGCAAGGCCTATATGGAGCAACGAGAGCGTTGTCACCGTCGTTCTCGCGACCGAAAAATATCCGACGGGCAAGAGTGCGCCGGTTCCAATCGGCGGCTTGGAGAAGATTCCGGCACTCAATCAGCGCATCGGCGTGAAACCGGAAGGCGAGGAGGATACGGTGCTCTATATGCATCCATTCCGCATGCCGCCAGTGAGCGTGTTCATGTCGGGCGTGACCTTGGGAGAGCCCACGAAGGAACACGAGAAGCTTGGACACCAGCCGCTTTACGCATCGGGCGGCCGGGTCATGGCGATAAGCGCGCGCGCCGCATCGCTCTCCGCCGCGAGAAAGCTTGCATACGACGCGGTAGGCAACGTAAAATTCAAAGGCATGCAGTTTCGCAAGGATATCGCCAAACTGCGCTAGGAGAACGAAATGCGCAACATTTCAGTACTGTTAGTTTTGATTGCTCTTTGCCTGCTTATGGCCGCCTGCCCGGGCGGTGGAAGTGGCGAGTCGCAGCCCGACGAGCCCGCGACGGAAGTGGCGCCCGGAGGCGGCTCATCTGGCTCGCCCGGCGAAGTGCCCGCGACGGCCGACGATAATACAACTCCTTCCGGAAACGGAGGGGAAGAGCCTGCGCCGGAGTCACAAAAAATGTGGAAGTTCGAGGGTCTGCCCGAAGGAACAACGCCCACATTCGATCCCTCGTCCGGCGGTGAAATCGAAATGAAATTTGTGCTTGCGGCAAACTGCCATTACAACGACGACGCGGTGCCGCTCACATTGAAAGTAAAAGAAAAACCTGAAGGCGTGACGATTGAGCCGGCGGAGTTGACTTTTTCGAAAGGCGCCGACATTCCCGAATCGATCAAGTTCAAGGTCACCGGGGTGAAGCCGGGAAGTTCCGGAAAGATTTCATTCGATGTTGCGGCCGCGTATTGCAGCGACGACGGATTCTGTGTGATGACTCCGGATATAGTCGAATTCGATTTTTCGGCCGGCGAGCCGGGTAGCCTATCCGCTTACACGATTCTTTACACCCTCGACCCCGGCATTTAGCCCTCGGTTTCGCTTATTTCTTCGGGAGCCAGCGGCACGTCGAAAAGGTCGGGGAACCTCTCGTAAATCGTCCTGTTGGCCCCGGTTACCCGGTCGAGGTAAACCTCCACATTGCGCCGCGACAATTCCCTGCGAATTGTCGAAAACGCACTGAAGAGATCGGTTGTAATGGCCTCGCATTCGTCCAGGTTAATAACGACGGCCTGGACTCCGGTGCGCGCGCAATCGAGCACTTTCGTCACCAGGGCTTGTCCTTGCGAGCCTGAAATCGAGCCTCTCACAATCAGGCACGAAAGACCGCCCCTGTTTTCACGAACCATGTACATCGTTCATTTCCCGATGAAATGCCAATGTCCGACTTTGGCCTTACATCCTTAAAATTACTTTGCAGGTTTCACTGCGAATTTGTCCAGGTCGTACCAGCGCAACTCCTTGCCGCAAATCGCGATAAAACCGCCCAGGTCGCCCGCTGCGGCGACAAATTTGCACTCTCCCAGCTGTTGAGCCGGCACGGTCGCCACCGTGGAGCCGTCGTCCAACTTGAATGCCGTCAGCGAGCCGTCCGCCGTATCCACAAGCGCGATTTCAGCCAGCCTGTCCATTGCAAGCGGAATATCGGAAAAGGGCTTTATCGTTTCGGACTTGTAACTCATGTCCGCCGTATTGAAAATCAGCCTGTGCGTCAGGGGAACATGACCCTCGGAGTTTCTGCCGCGCCAATTTTCGGGCTGCGCCAGCAGGCATCTGTAAATCTCGCCGGTTTTATTGAGCACCCCGCCCACCAGGTAAGCATAGGTCATTTGATGATGGCGATAGTACTGCTTTTGGCTCGTGTTGAGTGTGAGCAGTGTGAACTTCGGATTTTCCTTTGTGCCCACTTGGACTATTATTTGGGTGATCGCTAAATCAGGAAGGAAAATCACGCTTTTTCCGGAATAAACGTCCTTGGAATCCGAAGGCAGTGGATCCTCCCAAAAGGGCTCAACCGAAAGCAGATTGAAAGTCTTGCTGTAATGCCGAAGGGTGCCGGTACCTCCTCCCCAGCAAGTCATGGTGTTGCCGCCCGGCCCCAATGCCACGACTTCTTTGCAATCCTCGTAGTCCACCCTGGCCCAGACTTTTCCTTCTTCGATCGAGTACAGCTGTCCCCCTTGCAGGCTGACGCAGAACAAAACCTTGCCTGTATCTGAGAGAATCAAGTTGAACACGGCGCCTTCGACGTCGAAAAGCTTGCGTTTTTCGCCGCCGGGCAGGTTCATCAGCCATACCGCCGAGCCTCCGGCAACCTCTTTGGATTCATCCGCGAAAACAAGTCGGCTGCCTGTCGAATTTATGGCCGCAATCGGCGGAACACGCATATTTTCGGGCCATGTATGCAGGACGGTCACCGGTCGCTTGAAATGCACCGTTGTCCAGTCGAAGTCGTCCCCGGCGAGGGGCTGCTGATTCGCAGATGTTTCGGACTTGGATATCTGGCCGTTCTCCTGAGCCTGGCCGTCGCCGTCCGCCGGCTTGCATCCGGCAAGCGCGAGAACGGCAAGAAATGCCGCCGCGAACGCGGCGGGAACGTATTTCGATGAAGTGGACGAAGACATAGGCGAGTATTATACCCAAACGACTTCTCCGCCGCACTTTCGCTGACCCGCCGCAGGATTATATGTAATTCATTGCGCCGGCCGGACCGCTCCCATCGGAGGGGAATGGGTGCGAAATTGGCAGTGCGCGCCGGACTCTACCTGGGCACCACTTCGAAATAGACGCCCTGATTGATCGCATACGCGTCGTTTTCGTCCGCGGGGAACAGCCTTACAACGTAAGTGCCTGGCTGCGATGGGGAGTGGAATGTCCAGTACCACGACTGGCCGGCCTTTACGTAAATGTAGTCGATGTCTGCCGCATCGTTGTCCTGCTCGCGAAGCGAGCCGACGCTCGCGGGAATAAGCCCCAGCCAAGCGCTGCTCTTGACTCCGAGAGGCGTTTTGTACGCGATTGTAATCTCGTCGCCGGCGCGTACCCGCACCGCCGAAGCCGCAAGCGGATTGCGGTCATCGGCCACCGGAAGCGCCGTCTTTCCGTCAAGAGTGACCTGCATCCTCACTCTGCAGTACGGCGTCCACTCGTTGGAATCTCCGCTGATTATGGCTGCGACGTAATAACCGGGTTCGTCGGGCGCGTCGAACGCCCAAACGCCCGAAGTGCGGCCCGAGACGTACTCGTACTTAATATCGTGATCGTCCGGATCTTCGCTTCCATCCAGCGGGCTGAAATTCTTGAACAATCCGATCCAAGCGCCGTCGGGCAGCGAAGGATTGAATGTGAAGGTCAGTTTGACTTTTTCTCCGCGCTTGTAGACCGGCTTGTCGAACGCGACGGTGGGATCTCCTATCCGTCCGCCTTCCGTGGAAATTTGGAACGTGGCGGACGATGCCACAGGTATATCCGGATCCGCGTCTCTCTCGAAGAACCGTACCTGGAAGAAACCCGTGTCAACGGCGTCAAGCTCGACAACTCCGGATGTTTTTCCGCCCGTGTATGCGTAATCGCGGTCGTAATCGTCCGCGTCTGTGTACGGATCGGTGGGCACGGAGGCGTCAAACAGCCCTATCCATGCGCCGGCATTTGCACCGGGATCCGTGAAAGTAACGCGAATTTTCTCCCCCAGTTTGTAGATTTCTTTGTCCACCGACACCGTGGCCGCATGGGCTGACGCGCACAAAGCGGCGACTATCACAATGGAAATTGCAAGGCTCCTCATGAAACACCCCTTACCCGAGATTTTTGGAAAACCAATTATATAACGCGCGGACGCGCCTTTGCTCTACTTGAAAATTTCGCTCGGCGAGCTGAAGTCCTGCCCCCAAAGGCGTTTTTTCCCCGCTTTGCTTTCATCATCGTCTCCATCTCCGGACGCGACATAACCGCCTTCGGAATGGAAGTACTTGTCCAGCTTCGCATAGTAGCTCTGGCCGCAGACCGAACACTCGATTTTTATGCGTTCGAATTCGTCTTTTTGCCGCTTCCACTCGTCCTTTTCCCAGGTCGTCGTGATCACTTTCGTTTCGATGTCGCTCACGAATTCGTGCAGAGTTTCCGCCTTGCATTTGTCGCAACGGCGGGAGAAGGAATTTCCCGCGGCAAGCATTCCGCGGGGGACATGCCGGAATTCGTCCCCGGTTCCGGTGCCGTTGCAGGTGCGGCAAAGCTCGCGTTCGTTGCCAATCAGCCCCGCGCCGTCGCATACCGGGCAGAACGGCTCGCCGCGCACCCGGCCGCGTCCCTCGCACTCGGTGCAGGCGTACGCGACTTCGTTCTTCACCAGGCCGAAAAACTTGGTCGTCGTGTAGTAGAGCACGCCTTGCCCCTCGCACTTCGGGCAGATGCTCTCCTTATACTTAACCGGCATACCTCAACCCCCAAGCTTCCCCCGCGCCCCCGCACAGGGGAGAATTCACAGCCCCGCGGAAATGCTACGCGTATCACTTCTGCAGTATAGCATAAATTCGCGGCATATAATCAGCGCGGCGGCCCGCTTGAATGCGAGGTTGCCGGGAGGTGTTTCTTGCGCGAGCCGACGGTAGATGTGGATTGGTCGAGCGGGCATTACCGCCGCATCATCACCGACCAGCGGAGATGGCTGTTCAACTGGGACTGGCTTGACTGGGTGTTCCGGGAGCACCTGGAGATCGGTCGCGCCCGCGCCGCGCTGGATGCGGGATGCGGCGCGGGATTTCTTGCGTTTGAAATGGCGAGGCTCAATCCGGAGCTTCGGGTCAGGGGCGTTGACACAAGCGACGCGCTGTTGGCTTCCGCACGCGAGGAATGCGAGTCCCGGGGACTGGTCGGGCGAGTCGCCTTCGAACGCGGCGATTGCTATTCGCTCGGATGCGGCGACGGCGCGTTCGACATCGCGGGATGTTCGACGGTTCTGCTTCACCTGACCGAGCCGGGCAAAGCCGTCGCGGAAATGGCGCGTGCGACCGCGCCGGGCGGAATAGTCTTCGCCATAGAGCCGGACAACTTCGCCAGCTTTCCTGCGGGCTGGGACAGCGCTTGCGAATCGGACGAAGTGGACTACGGCTGGGCGGCGCGCAAATTCGAGTATGCGGCGACGCTTTACCGCGGGAAGATTGCCGCGGGGCAGGGCGACAGCGCGGTGGCGCGCCGGATGCCCGCGTTTTTCACCGATGCGGGACTTGATGTTTTTTTCTTCCGCAAAAGCGACCGGATGCTCGCGCTTATCCCTCCGTACGACACGGAAGAAAAACTTGCGCTTGCAGATAACCTGCGCATTACACTGTCCGAGGAGCAGTGCCGCAAGTTCTTGCCGCAGCTAAAAAGCGAGTATGTTGCGGGCGGCGGTACGGAGGCCGGGTTCGACGCGTTCTGGGACGAGCGGATCGCGCGCCAGAACAAGGCGCTCGAAGCGCTTGCCGCGGGCACGCTCACATGGGTGGGAAATCACACGGTATGCATCTGCGCGGGGAGGAAGTCCTGATCCGCGGCAGGCTGGTTCGGCTTTGCCCTAACCGTCCAATTCGATGTCCCCGCCGCCGAAAACCCGGATTGGCGAGACTTCGTAGAACATGTCCGGCTTTTCATTTGGCCAGTCCGCGACCGCCTGCAGAATGGAAATGTCCGGAGGCAGCAGAACTTTGAACGACCGGTCTTCCATGTCCGCGGACAAGGCGCGGGCGCCTTTTTCCGAAAGGAAGGTTTGGAACAACGGCGAGCCCAGCTTGTAAGGGAATGAAAGAATTACGTTCACCTTCCCGCTTTCCACCGCGATTCGTTGGTTTGTTTCCGGTTCGGTAATTATTTCGTACCCGTCCCACCTGATAATCCGATCTTCCGGCATGATTACTTCCGGGCGGCGCGGCCCGCTGTAAACCGCCTCGATAGCCCAGTAAACATCGTTCAATGACGGCAGTATTTGGTAAATCGAAAAACCATCATCCAGCATGCCGGGGTTGAACTCGAAGTAGCCGAGGCTTTGTTGATCCTCCGGTGCGGGGGGCGGCGGAAGGAGCCTGCTCCAGTTGCTTTGGGTGTTCCAGACCTTGAATCCTTCGAGTTTTGACATGAACCGCAGCGCGACCAGCGTCACGTCGCCCACGCCCACGTCCCCGCTGCCGTCCGAGTCGAGCCACATGTCCAAAAGGTCGTTGTCCCCGTCGGTTTTGCTCGCCCCGAACCGGGCGGCCAGCACCGATAGGTCGGAGATCCCCACCTCGCCGTCCAGGTTGTAGTCGCCGACGTTGGGGTAAAGGATCCTGACTACGGACGCGTACTCGTCCAAGAAGAAATGCACCGGAACGTCGGGGGGGGGAGAGGGATTGGCCTCCGCCTGCGCGCGGATCCGGTCGAACTCGGCCAAAAGCAGCGCCATCGTTTCGCCGTCCGCGCCGTGGCGCATGGAATCGGGCGAAACTGCCGCCGCGGGCGGCGCGCTAGGGGTTTGCGGGGCGGGTGCGCTTCCCGCCGAGCATGACGAAAGCGCAAGAATTCCGACCAAAATGGTATAAAAATAATGCCGGAACATCACAGCCTCCTTATCCAGCGGGCTGTTTCGATTATACCGCAAATTCCGGTTTTTCGCAACTGCTGCGCCATATTTTTTTTTTCCGAAACGGGCCGAAATCCGGATTTCGCGCTTGAAATCCCGGCGTTTCGGGGTAAAATAAGGCTGTCCTTCCCCCCGCCTCCCCGAAGATTTCAAGGAGGATGAAATGAAAGTACGGTACTCATCGGCCCTCCTGGCGGCCTTGGTCTTGTTCGCCTCATGCTCCGGCGGTGAGCGGCGCATAAGCGGCGCGCTCCCGCAAAAAACTCCCGATCGGAAATTCGCGGAAACCGGCTCTTTGTCGCCTTCCGCGCAAGACGTTTCGGTACCCGCGGCGCGTCCGCTGTCCGACATCCTGGAGGAGGTGGAAAGCTACACGCCGCCGGATGGGGTGGATGAAAAAGCATTCGCGATGCTGCGGGCGGAGTTGGTCGGGCAGCTTATGGAAAACCGCTTTTCGAATAAGTCCGCTTCCGCTGTTGCTTATTCCGGAAAGGTAACCGATGCAGTGTTGTTTGCGACAACGGACAGAATCAGGTGGTCGTACAGCAACCGTGGAGATTACAATTTGGACGGCGAAGTGGGAATCGGTGACTTGACTCCGATTGCGGCCAATTTCGGTTCAGATTCCAACGGTGTTGAAGGCGACTACATTTATTTGAGGTGGTTGGACGACGACGGAAGCGGGGAGGTTGGAATCGGCGACATTACTGCCATCGCATTGAATTTCGGCACGACGATTTCAAGCTATGTGGTCTATGCGTCTTATTCCGATGATAAACCCGGCGGCACGATACTCGGTGAATTACCGGCAAAATCCCCGGTAAGCGAGCCCAGGGCAATGCTTGACGGTTATGAATTCGAACTTACGGAATATCCGAATTTCGTATGGATTGTACCCCGCAATCGGGAGGGTATGTTGCTTGCCCCGAGCGATCCGGTTGCGGTCAAGGCCAGGCCGAAAATAATGGGCGGAAACTATCTCAACAAGGCCGGTTCTCCAGGCGATATCCTGGAATTCTCGGTCGATTCGACAGGTACTCCGCCGCTCGTCTACGAATGGCATTTCGGCTCAGGCGCTGCTCCTTTCGCGGCTGACGCGGCAAACGTATCCGTCGAGCTTATTGAACGAGGGGTATTTGGCGGCTACATTGAAGTAAGCAACAAGTACGGAATTGACAAGGAGTATTTCAGTTACGCCGTGGTCAGTGCTCCGACTTCGGGGCCTAATTCAATTTGGATCGACGCTGTCGAAGTCGGAGTTCCAGGCAAAGTGGACTTCATCGTGTGCGCGAACGAATTTGATGGCGGCATTCCGGCGTACGAGATTATTCTTGAGTACTCCGGTTCCATTTCGGCGTCCGGAATGCAGCAGGCTCATTCGTATGTTTCCGACAACGAGGCCGTCCAAACCTGGCTGGAAATTATTGAGGATAAAACCACGATAACGCAATTCCGCTTTTTTCCCGAATCCGTGCAATCGAATGGATTGGTGTTTTTGGGGGATTTCATAATCAACGACTTTGCCATTGATGGTAGACAGCCCGATAACCTGCTGGCGTACAGCTACGAAAGAGGAATGGCGAACCCGGACAGAATTCCTTTGCGCGTCGTGGCAGCGCCATTTGAGTGGAGGTCGTCGGGATTGCCGGCCGCGGAGCCGATGACTCCAAGAGCTCCATACCATGGTGGAGGCGAATTGAATGCATTATTCGATTCAGCACAAAACCATGTTGTTCTCAATTGGCGCGCCTCGGTCCGCGGAGATTACAATGGCGATTTCATCGGAACCATGGCTGATTTTATGCCGCTGGCATGGAGGTTATTGGAAAGCGCCAATGACGGAAATAACGATGACATCGACAGCCAGATAGACGGCGGAAGAGACGGTTTTGTTGATATTTCCGATGTTACCCCGATCGCCCTCAACTACCTCTCCCGCGTCACGGGATACTACGTCTTCCGCGACGGCGAGGCGATCGGCGCCGTCAGTCTCGAACCCTACCCGGAGCGCACGCACCTGATCGAGCTTTGGCCCACGGTCACCTACACCGACTGGACCGCGCCCGTCGGCGAGCACACTTACGTCGTGTACCCGTACGACCGGTTCAGCCGCACGCTTGGCGCGCCCAGCCAGGAGGCGATCGTTGTCGTGGGCGGGTAGCCGGAAGCTGCTGTTGAACCGCCCGGCGGATTTCTCGCGGGAGATTTGACGACGCATGGCCGGCGAATGATGCTATAATTCCCAATCCTGACTGTGGAGAGGTGTGGAATGCGGTTTCTCGCAGTTGCGGCGGCTTTAGCTGCCGTTTTGTTGTTCGCATCGCCCGGCTTCTGCCAGGGCAGATCGGGGCCGAACGTGAATTTCGGCATAGGCAGCCTGAACGGCCCGACGGTCGAGCTTTCCAGCGAAAATTGGTTGGTCCAGGGCACCTGGAACCTGTACTTCCTGGACGACGACGGCTTCGACGACGCGTGGGTGTTCCGCGCCGACTACGTGCTTCCCTTCGGCCAGCAGCGCGGCAGGAGCAGCTTCAGCCGCCAGGCGTCGCCCACCAAGTTTGCCGTCGGGTACACGTACATCGACATCGAGGACGACGCGGGCAACAATTTCACCGAGAACGGCGCGAACGTCCAGTTCATCTACTACTTCCAGCCGAACGTCAGCTTCAACGCCACCTACGACCACTTCTTCGATCCGGACGAGGGCAGCATCGACAACATGATCTCGGCCGGGTTCATCTGGCACTTCGGCGGAAGCTAGCCCCGCCTTTCAAGCCTGCGTTAGATTTGCGGCGCGTCCATCGCGATGCGGTGGCCGCGCCGCCGCTTTTTCCGGGGGTGGTAAAATCGGCGCGTGAGTTACTTAGGCGATAGAGGAGACATTTTTTCACTTGCCTTTGCTTTGGCATTGTTTGTTTTTGGCGGTATCTCCTTTGCGGGGATTTCGCTATTGGCCGGAGCAAGATTCTCCTATAGCGACGCGGATCGAGAATCGAAACGCAAATCCGGACTTCTTGCGGCAATTATCGGTTTGGGAGGCCTCGGAGTGACCTTGTTTTGGGCAATTCCCAAATTCTATGAAGCTCCTCTGCTCAATCTCAAGGAAAATCCAATCGGTTATTCGATAATAGCTTTGCTTATTATTTTTCTCGGTCTTGGAGTTTTCTCGCAAGGCGCAGGTTCAAGCTCCTTTAATGCAGAAAGCAACTCCGCACTTAGGATAGTGGGCATCGCGATAGTCGGTTTTGGGGTATTCCTGTTTGCAATCTTATACAGCAGCCTTTACGCGTGGTAAACGCGATTGCTTTCACAAGCGATACCGCATGCGCCAGAAATCAAGTAATCCAGTTACAATACTTCGTCACTTGGCGAAGTATCGAAGTGAGTTTATTGTTCTCGATATCTTCGCCGGTTAGAGGCGAATGAATTGGATACCAGAGCCGAACTGAAAGCGCTTGCGGCGGTTATCGCGGTGTTCCTGGCCGCGTACTTCCTGCCCGTCGGCGCGGCGCGGTTCGACAACGCGGTGCTGGAAGCGCTTGAATTGGCCAAATGGTACGCGCGCGAGCACGTGCTTCTTTGCCTCGTCCCCGCGTTTTTCATCGCGGGCGCGATCAGCGTTTTCATAAGCAAGGAAGCGGTTATGCGCTACCTTGGCGCGGGCGCGAGCAAAATCCTGGCATACGGAGTGGCATCCGTTTCGGGAACGATTCTCGCGGTCTGCTCCTGCACGGTACTTCCGATGTTCGCAAGCATTTACAGGCGCGGCGCGGGTCTCGGTCCCGCTATTGCGTTTCTGTACAGCGGCCCGGCGATCAACGTGCTCGCGATAATCCTCACGGCGCGGATACTGGGCTGGGAAATAGGCGCGGCGCGGGCAGCGGGCGCGGTGATCTTTTCGATAGTCATCGGCCTTGCGATGGCGTTCCTGTTCCGGAAGGACGGGGCGGACGGCGAGCGGCTGGCCGCCGCCGCGGCGGAAAATAGCGGCGCTTCCAAAGCCGGGCGCAAGCTTTGGCAGGACGCGCTGTACCTGTTTTCCATGGTCGCGTTCCTCGTTTTCGCCAACTGGGCCAATCCCAAGACCGGTGCTGGATTCTTCGCCGCGGTGTTCGCCGTCAAGTGGTGGCTTTCGGGCGCGGCGCTTTTGCTTCTGGCGGTAACAATCCTGCTCTGGTTCAAGCGCAATGAGCTTTCCGACTGGACGCGCGAAAGCTGGTCGTATGCCAAGCAGATCTTCCCGCTACTGTTTCTGGGCGTAATCGCCGCCGGATTTTTCCTGGGAAGGCCGGGAAACGAGGGCGTGATTCCATCCGAATGGATATCCGCGCTGGTGGGCGGAAACGGAATCGCGGCGAACCTTTTCGCCGCAATCGCGGGCGCGTTCATGTATTTCGCGACGCTGACCGAGGTGCCGATTTTGCAGGGGCTCATCGGAAGCGGAATGGGCAAGGGACCGGCGCTCGCGATGCTCCTGGCGGGCCCCGCGGTCAGTCTGCCAAGCATGCTCGTGATCAATTCGTTCATCGGAACGAAAAAGACCGTTGCGTTCGTCGTTCTGGTTGTCGCGCTTGCGACGGTTTCAGGATGGATTTTCGGTGCGTTGTTTTAACCCCCGGGGGGTGATCAAATGAGCGTAATAACTAAGAAAAAGGAGTTTCAGGAGATTTTGGAATTGCTGCGCCTGACGCCTTCGCGAAGCACGGTTGTGCTCGGGTGCGACAAGTGCGCGAAGACGAGCGAAACGGGCGGCACGGTACAGGTAGCCGAAATGCGCGAATTGCTGTCCGGCGCGAAAGTGCGGGTAAAGCGGTTGCCGGAGCTTGTTGACGCTCTCGAAGAAGGGCTTTGTGACCCCAAGGCGGTAAGGGAAAAAATCGCGCCGCGATTTGATCCTGCCAATAAGGATTTGCAGGTTTTGGCTCTTTCTTGCGGCGCTGGTTTGCTCTGCCTCAGAAACTCGTTGCCGCAAGTGCGCATAATTCCCGGTCTTGACACACTCGGACCGGGAGTAAAAGGCGAGCTTGCCTGTTTATCCTGCGGCCATTGCAGATTCGACGAGCAGGGATGCAGGATGAAATACGTTTCGGAGCAAAGATTCAGGCGGCTCGATTCGGCCTATCCAGTCCAGATCGGACCGACCAAATCAGAAGGAGCGCAAGATGGAAGATAAGTCAGTCGAACACGCAACTTTCCGGAAACCCGCGGTTTTGATTTGCTCAAGCAGCGGCGCGTGCCCGAGCATGGCGAGGATTGACTTCTGGGTATTGTCGGAGCGAGCGAGATTGGAACTCGGAAATGAAATCGAATTCATCGCATTGCACCCGCGCCTTTGCGAAGAAGACGGCGAGAGACTGATGGGGCGGCTGCTCAACCGGGATATCGCCTTCATAACGCCGGCCTGCGCGGAGAAGCGACAGGAAAAGCTGCTCAGGGACGGCTTCGAAAAGGCAGGCGTGCCGATGACGGAAGCAAACTGGATTCCAGTGAGCATGGCGCAGGAAGATACGGAGTCCGTATTTCAAAAAATCCTTGCAGCGGTTAAACCGCGCTCAGGGGAGCCCGCGATTTAAGGAGTCGAAATAGTGGCAGGAACATACATGGGCATTCCAAGAGAGCGAATCCCTTGGGAACCCGAAATCGACGAAGATCATTGTGCCGGCTGCGGCGAGTGCCTTGATACCTGTCCAAACGGAGTGTACGAGCTTGCAGGCGACGGATCGAAAATGATCGTGTCGAATCCATTTAACTGCGTGGTGATGTGCGACAAGTGCGCCGGATTCTGTCCGCTGGAAGCGATTTCGTTTCCGGACAAAGGCGCAACGAAGGAGCTGCTTGCCGAACTTGTCAAACAAGTTGCCGCGGGATTTAAATAGTATCTTCGGCCGCAAGGCCGCAAAAAAACCAACGGAGGTGTCTGCATGAAGGTTGAGATATTCGGTACTGGATGCGCCAAGTGCATCGAGTTGGAAAACAGAACCAGGTCGGTATTGAGAAATCTCGGCGTCGAAGCCGATTTTTCAAAAGTTACCGATTTAAACAAGATCATTGCCGCGGGCGTCATGATGACTCCTGGGCTCGCGATCGACGGGAAACTGGTCCTGTCCGGAAAGCTTCCGACTATGCCGGAGCTGACCTCGATAATTACTACACGGCTTTCACAAAGCGAAACCGGGAGCGGCGCGTGAAAGCAAAATCTCTGATATGGGTCGCTGGCGTGATTTTGCTCGCGGTGGGAGCATGGAGTCTCAGGCAACAGCCCAAGCAAGTTCATCCAAGCGACTCGGAGCAGCCCCGAGACGCAGCGCGAGGGGTCGCCGAAACTCAGCCCGAAAACCGCGCCGGTCAGGTTAATCTCGCGGGAGAAGATCGGGGGCTGGCGGCGAGGCTGGGAGTGCCGGCGGGCAAACCTGCGATGGTCGATTTCGGAAGCCTCAACTGCATTCCATGCATTGAAATGGACAAAAACATGTCCGAAGCGAGGCCGAAGGTCGGAGACGCCGCTACGATTATGTTCGTGAATGTGTACGAACAGCAGGAGCAAACAAAGCTCGCCGGCATTTCGATAATACCGACGCAGATTTTTTTCGACGCGCAAGGCAACGAGACCTGGCGGCACGTCGGCGTGCTGACCGTGGACGAAATCGTCGCGCGCCTGACCGGTCCGAGCGGCAAAAATGAAGGCGGACAAACGGGCGGCTCCGCCAAAGGCGGTTAGTCTTTGGAATCGCTCGTCCAATCCATCTCTTCCGCGCTCGAATCGCGGCCGCTCTGGGCGCCGGCCGCCGCGCTTTTGGGCGGGATGCTGACCGCGGCGAATCCATGCGTGATCGCGTCGGTTCCGCTGCTCCTCGCGTTTCTCGCGGCGCAGGGAACGGGGCGCGAAAGCCGCGGAAGGCGAATCGCCTCGGTGCTTCTGTTCACATTGGGGCTTGCTTTCACGTTCACGCTTTTCGGGCTGGCTGCGGTCGGCATCGGAAGGGCTGCGACCGCCTTGGGGGATTTATGGAAGCTGCCCGCGGCGATAATCTGCCTGCTGGTCGCGCTGCATTTGTTCGGTTTGCTCGAAATCAACATTCCGCTGCCCGAGCGCGTAAAGCGCGCATCGGCCGGATGGCTGGGCGCGCTTTTGCTTGGAATCGCGTTCGGATTCATCAGCGCGCCGTGCGCGACGCCGGTGCTTGCGGTGATTCTGGCGATTATCGCGGGCGGCGCGGTGGACGCGTCAGGCGCGGGAACGGCGTTTTACGGATTCGTTTTGCTTTTGTTCTACTCCATCGGCCATTGTGTTTTGGTGATAATCGCAGGACTTAGTATGGAAATTGCTTCCCGGCTTGTCGGAGACAGCCGGCTCGCGGCCGCGAATTTGTGGCTTAAGCGCGTCGCGGGCACCGTCTTCGCCGCGGCCGGGATTTGGCTGATTTTCGGAAACTAGGTTAAGATAATTCGTCACTTGGCGAAGTATCGAATTGCGGGTGTGACTCAATGAAGGAACTGACCAAAATCGCGGCTGCGCTTTCGGACGAAGGACGTGTGCGCATCGTGCTTGCGCTTGCCGGGCGCGAGCTGTGCGTATGCCAGATGGTGGAGCTTTTGGATCTCGCTCCGTCCACGGTGTCGAAGCACATTTCGATTCTGCGCGGCGCCGGATTGATTGAGCCGCGCAAGGACGGGCGCTGGGTTTTCTACCGGCTGGCTGACAAAAAATCCGCGCCGCGGGAAGCGATCCGCGCGCTCGAATGGGCGTGCGACGCCGCGCGCGACTCCGCGCAGGCCAAAAAAGACGCGGCGAAGCTGAAAAACCTGCTCAAAACTCCCCCGGAGGAACTCTGCACTTGGGTAAAGCAAAAATGAGGATTCTTTTCGTTTGCACGGGCAACGCGTGCCGCAGCCAGATGGCCGAAGGCTGGGCGCGTTATCTCTTTGCCGACAGCATCGAGGCGTTTTCCGCCGGAGTCGCGCCCGACGGTGTGGATCCGCGCGCGGTCGCCGTGATGAAGGAAGCGGGAGTGGATATATCGAACGCGCGCAGCAAGCACGTTTCGGAATTCGACGGCCAGAGTTTCGACATCGCCGTTACCGTTTGCGACCATGCTCGGGAAGTTTGTCCGATTATTCCCGGAGCGGCGATGACTTATCACAAAGGATTTGAAGACCCGCCCATGCTTGCGCGCGGACTAATCGGCGAAGAGGAAGTGTTGAACGTGTATCGCCGCGTGCGCGAAGAAATCCGGCGGTTCGTTCAAGGATTGCCGGACTTGATAGAAGAAATGAAGGAGAAGGAGCACCAAAAATGAGTTCGGAGTCAATTGGCGCTTCGGTCGCGCCTGTTTGTGGTCGCGGAATTGCCGGCAGACTTTCTTTTCTCGATCGTTACCTTACTCTCTGGATATTTCTAGCAATGACAGCGGGAGTGGGACTGGGCTACTTTGTGCCCGGCGTCGAATCATTCATCAACCGGTTCAATTCGGGGACGACGAATGTTCCGATTGCGATTGGACTGATTCTGATGATGTACCCGCCGCTCGCGAAAGTTCGTTACGAAGAGCTGGGCGACGTCTTCCGCAACTGGAAGATTCTTCTTGTTTCGCTCGTCCAGAACTGGATCATCGGCCCGATACTGATGTTTTTCCTTGCGATTATCTTCCTACCGAACCACCCGGAGTATATGGTCGGTTTGATAATGATCGGCCTTGCTCGATGCATCGCGATGGTCATCGTGTGGAACGAGCTTGCAAAGGGAGATACGGAATATTGCGCGGGACTGGTCGCGTTCAACAGCGTGTTCCAGGTGCTCTTTTTCAGCGTTTACGCGTGGATTTTCATCACCGTGCTGCCGCCGATGTTCGGACTGAAGGGAAGCATAGTGGATATTTCGATAGGCCAGATCGCGCAGAGCGTGTTCATCTATCTCGGCATCCCGTTCATCGCGGGGATGCTCACGCGGTTCGCGCTAGTTCGCGCAAAGGGAAAAGAGTGGTACCACGGCAAGTTTATTCCCAAAATCAGCCCGATAACGTTGATCGCGCTTCTGTTCACGATTGTAGTCATGTTTTCGCTAAAGGGCGAGTACATCGTCCAGCTTCCGCTGGACGTGCTGCGGATCGCGGTTCCGCTGCTTATTTATTTCGTCGTGATGTTTCTTGTGAGCTTTTTCATCGGGCATCGCATCGGAGCGGATTATTCCAAAACCGCGACGCTTTCGTTCACGGCGGCATCGAACAATTTCGAACTTGCGATTGCGGTCGCGGTCGCGGTTTATGGAATCGGCTCGGGAGTGGCGTTCGCGGCGGTAATCGGCCCGCTTGTGGAAGTTCCAGTGTTGATTTCGCTTGTAAATGTCGCGCTTTATTTTCAACGAAAATATTTCAGGCTGGAAACGGCCTGATAACCGAGGATGATGCAAATGGCGGATGTCCGCAAAACGGTTAGAAAAGCTTATGCCAGGGTAGCTACCAGCAGGACTTCCTGCTGCGGGCCTTCTGGCTCATGCTGCTCCGGCGCGCCGGAGGCATCGGCCAATCCGGTGGCGGAGGCGGACCTCGGATTGTCCTGCGGCGATCCGCTTTCTTTCGGGCATATCCGGCCTGGCGACGTCGTTCTCGACCTCGGATGCGGCGCGGGTAAAGACGTATTCATCGCGGCCGAAATAGCCGGGCCGGACGGCCGCGCGATCGGAGTGGACATGACTCCCGAAATGTTGGAGCTTGCACGCGAAAACGCCAAAAAGCTCGAATCAAGAACCGGATTGTCAAATGTGGAATTTCGCGAAGCTTACATCGAGAGCCTTCCGGTTGAGGACGGCTCGGTTGACGTGGTTATTTCCAATTGCGTCATTAATCTCAGTCCCGACAAACCTCAAGTGTTCCGCGAGATATTCCGCGTTCTCAAGCCGGGAGGCAAGATGGTTGTATCCGATATAGTCCTCAACCGCCCGCTTCCAATGAGCATCGCGTCCGATCTTGACGCTTACGCCGCCTGCATCGCTGGCGCGCTTATGCGCGAAGAATACCTGCAGGCGATTCAGGACTCCGGTTTGAGTGAAATCGAAATCGCCTCCGACAGGCTTTACACGGCTGAAAACGCCTGCGACGATCCTTTGACGAAGGACATTTCGGCAAGCCTCGAAGGCGCGGCGTCAAGCGTCACGATAGTGGCGCGCAAACATTCGTAACAAGCCAAAAGCGTATAACCACGCGCCCGAAATGTATGTATAATCCGCCCAACCGGATATCTGTTAATTTTGTTCCGGCGGAGTGCGGATGTCGAAGGGCAAAATCGCTGTTCTCGGTTGCGGAATGGTCGGCGGGTTCATCGCCCGCACGCTCGCGCAGCAAGGATTTCATGTAACCGCTGCGGACGCGGACGGCGAACCGCTGGCGCGGCTTATGAACACAAAAGGAATTACCATAAAGCGAGCCGACCTGTCGGACGCGCGGGAAGTCACGAATCTTGCCAGCCATTCGGATTTGATTATCGGAGCTTTGCCGGGGAAGCTGGGTTTCAAGTCGCTCGAAACAGTCATTCGCGCCGGGAAAAATACGGTTGACATCTCGTTTTTTCCGGAAGATCCGTTCGAGCTGGATAGTTTGGCAAAAGAGCACGGCGTAACCGCGGTCGTGGACTGCGGGGTGATGCCTGGACTGGGCGGTATGGCGGCTGCGAGATTCGCGGCTTCCATGGACAGATGTGACGAGATAAGCATTCTGGTCGGAGGCCTCCCTGAAGACAGGAGCGGAAAAACCGAATACAAGGCGCCGTTTTCGCCGTCAGACGTAATCGAGGAATACAAGCGGCCGGCGCGGCTGCGCGTTAACGGCAAAGCGGTCACGCGCCCCGCACTTTCCGAAATCGAAACCGTCGAGTTTCCGGGGGTCGGTACGCTGGAGGCTTTCAACACCGACGGTCTACGCACGCTTCTGCGCACGATGGACTGTCCCGACATGCGCGAGAAAACGCTGCGCTATCCGGGACACGCGGACAAAATGAAGCTTTTGTGCGAGCTAGGATTCTTCAGCGCCGAGCCTGTGCAGACAACGAACGGAAAGGCGATACCCCTGGAAGTTACCTCTGCTCTTTTGTCCCGCGAGTGGAAGCTGCGCCCCGGCGAGCCGGAATTCACAGCGATGCATGTAAACGTTAAAGGCGTTCGCGGCCAAACTAGCGCGTGCGCGGAAATGCGGCTGCTGGAGCGTATGGACAAGTCCACGGGCGACAGCTCGATGGCTCGCACGACGGGGCTGCCAGCGGTCGCGGCGGCGCTGCTCATCGCCGAAGGAAAACTGAAAGCGGCCGGAATTGTGCCTCCGGAAGAACTGGGAAAGGACGCGGAAATATTCGCGGCGATTTTGCGGTTCCTGCGCGAAAGCGGGATTTCTCCGGAGTTTTCCGGAATCGACTTGTAGCTATTCGTACCGAAGCGCGTTGATGGGGTCGAGGGATGCCGCGCGAAGCGCCGGCAGCAAGCCGAATACGATTCCTGTCAGAATGCTGAAAAGCACGGCCAGAGCGACCGTGCCGGTCGAGATGTAAGGCGTCCAGTGCGCCCAACGCGTGATTCCGACCATCGCGGCCACCCCCGCACCAATGCCGATAATCGATCCGATTATGCATGTCACTGCGGACTCCGCGAGGAATTGCGTGAATACATCCGCCTTTGACGCGCCCACAGCCTTGCGAATCCCAATCTCGCGCGTCCTTGTGATTACAGACATCAGCATGACGTTCATTATGCCGATTCCTGCGACGACCAGAGCGATTGCCCCGACGCCCATGAGGATTACCGAAAACACTGCGAACGTTTTATCGCGAAGCCTGCTGAAATCTTTGATGGAGAACACCTTGAAGTCGTCGTCGCCTTGGGAGCCGCCGCCCGCGGCGCGCAGCGCTTTCTCGATTTTGGCTATCGCCGCGTCGTCGGAAATGTCGGCTTTTTTCTCCACCAAAATAGTGTGCACACCGTCGAATTGGTACATTTCGGAGAGTACGGTTATCGGGACGTATATCCTGTCGTCCAAATCCTCGAAACCGAAAAAACCGCGTTCCTCGAGCGAGCCGATCACCTTGAATTTTCTGCCCTTTATGGCCACCGATTCGCCTATTGCTTGCGAATCGCCGAATATTTTTCTGCGGGCGGAATATCCAAGCACGCAAACAAGATCCATGTTTTCGATGTTTGCTTTCGAAAGAAAAACGCCTTCGACCATTTCGTAGTTGCGGATTTCGCGCATGTTCTCGCGCGTTCCAAGCAAAGTGCTGAACTTGCGAACCGAGCCCCATCCCACGTGCGAGGGAAATACCGAAATGGGACATACGCTTTCGATTTCCGGAAGTGCGCGTATCGCATTTTCGTAATCGGCGGGAAGGAACGCCGCGGCGACCGCGCCTTGACTAGCAAGCGGCTCGTCGGCGTTGAAATAGGGAGTGACGAAAAGCGTGTTGGCCCCGAAATCGCTCATTATGCGCTCGGTCTGGCGTTTCGCAGTCTCGGAAAGGCTGATCAGCGTAATTATGTTGGCGATTCCGATCGCGATTCCGATCACCGACAGAATCGTCTGAACGGGATGGGTCGCGAACTGGCTTAATGAAACCGCGAGTGCTTTGCGGCGCATCGCAGCGGTTATTGACCTTTCCTTGCCGATTCCTGGTTGTTGGCGGAAAGGCCTGCGAAAAACATTTCGCGGTCCGGCTGTATGTCGAAGTGCGCGTCGATTTTTGTTATGTTGAAGATTTTTTGGATGAAACCGGATACATTCGTGAGAATTACCTTCGCGGGGCCCTGCTTTTCGAGCTGGAAGCGGAACCAAAGCAGGATGTTGAGGCCTTCGGAGCTGATGAATTTGAGGTTCGTAAGGTCGAAAAGATATTGCTTCCCCGGCTCGGCCAGAAGCTCTTCGATCCCCTTTTTGAAAACTTCAATGCCGGCCTGGTCAAGGTCGCCGTGAAGCGCGACTATTTTCCAACCCGCATACTGCTCGGTTTTGATTTTAAACATAGGATTTCCGGTGCCGTAGCCCATCTGGAATGTTATCATCAAACGGATTCTTTTTCAATTTGGGCCGCTGTCCACGCTTTCGCAAGTTGTTCCGGCTGCCCGATGCCGCGGATTAAAGAGGCCGTTTTCGTTGCGCGGCTGACCAAAATCCCGTATAATTCGCGTCCCATCGGGGCGTGGCTCAGCCCGGTCTAGAGCGCAAGTCTGGGGGACTTGAGATCGCGAGTTCGAATCTCGCCGCCCCGATATCTGCTTTTCAAAAAAGCCCGTTCCGGTTCGTTCGACCCTGATTGGCGTAATACCCGCGCAAGAAAAAGCCCCGCCGAAGCGGGGCTTTGATTTTTGCAATCGGATTTTTCGGTCAGGCGATTAGCCCAGAAGCGGCTTGAGCCTGACCTCGATGTTGACGGTGCTTCTGGGAAGAAGCTCGACAAACGTCGTTGTGGTGTTATAGAACTCCTTCGAAACGACAATCTGCCATGTGGTCGGATGCCATACTTGGTTGTCATCCCAGAATCCGGCCGCAAGATCGGGAATCGAGAAAGTGCCCACCGAGTTGGTGGTGAACGTTCTGTTGTACTCGGTTCCGGTCTGGTCGATCAGCCTAATTGTTGCATCCTCTATCGGTTTGCCCGTCGCATCGTCGTATACCGTGCCGGCCAGGTTCCCATTGACCGCTTGAATGATACCGCGATCCCACAGGTTGAAGTTTGCAACAGAAGCTTGGTCGTAAAGAATCGTAATCGTCGCCGAGTCGTCCTCCAGGTTGCCGAATTGATGCGACGCCGTCACGAAATAACGACCGGTGGCGAGGTTAGGAATTCTGTACTGGCCGTTGATATCTGTTGATACCTGGGCCACGAATCCTTGCGAGCCGCTGACCGTAATCGTCGCGTCCGGCAATGCAAAGCCGCCCGGCATCTTGCGGACGGTTCCCGCCAGGCTTCCGAAGCCGATCTGCGGGGTTTCGCGGTTGAATATTCTGATTCGGTCAACATCGCAAATGTAAACCGTGCCGTCCCGGTCAACCTCGACACTCTTCGGCGCAACCAGGGCATTTCCGGTCAGCCCGCGAGCGCCGGAACCGATCTGTCCCCAGTAAGCGTAGGAGCCGTCGTTGTCGTTGCGCTGGAATATTTGGACGCGCCTGTTGCCCGGATCGCAAACATAAAGCCTGCGCAAAACCGGATCCCAAAACATTCCCGCCGGTCCGCCCGCATCCACGTCGGGATCTTCTAGATCGCCTTCCCCCGGTAAGCCCGCCGGTACTATTGGAGGATTCGGGGCGAAGCTTCCGGGCCCGGAGCCGTACGACTGGCCGATGATTGCGCGGTAGTCGTCTATCGTGGCGCGTTCCCCCACCGCGGAAGATCTGGTGGAATACGTGTAATCCCAATCGTAGTTGGGGAATTCTATACTCGGCAGTTTCTCGTCGCTGAAGGTAGAAACGCCGACGAAGTCGAGGACGGTAATTGACTCGTTAACAAAATAATCGGCCGGATTCGAATTCAATGGATCGAGATCCTTTCCGATGGCGGGCGACGTGCCGAAGCCGATGGCGTAGTTTTGCCCGTCATGATAAGGGCCGTAATCCTGAATGTCATCGTCGTCGTCAGGAGGAGCGAAGATCGTCGCGTTATCGAAGTAAGGTACGAGAACGTTGGTGGGATGTCTTTCCCCGTGCGGATCGTCCCATGCGTCCACGAAAAACAGTCTTAAAGGCTGCTCATCGTTTGAAATGTCGAATATCGCGACTTCGTCCGCAATACCATCGTCACCTTTCAAACCTTCGCTGTCGTCCAACCAGGCCATTTGGACTTTGGCCAATATGCTTCCGTTTCGCGTGAGGTCCAAGCCCACCACATCGACGATGTCCCAACTATCTCCTGGATCGGGTGGTTGAGTAAGGTTCGGAATTATGTTCTCAACGGCGAAGTATGCGGGGAAGGCCAGCCATTTGCGGAATCCGGGCTGTCCATCATCCAGCCTTGTCGAAATCGGATCAAGATTCGGACCGTACAGTGCAATCACGCATCCGGTTTCATCGCCACCTCCTTCGCCGGGTGAATGTGCAACTGCCACATGCTTTGAGTAATTCAACGGCATGTCGGCATAGGAGTTTTCCGGTAGCACGCTGATATCCTTCGCCGGCGCGTTCGGAACACCTGTCAGGTTCTGAAAGTTCGTCGTTTTGCTGAATGCATACACGGCTTCCTTTGAAAGCACGTAAACGAACTCGCTGTTGAATGCCGATCCCACGAGAATCGAATCGAACTGCTGGCCGTCCAGCAGCTGTCCAACTGCGCTTGGGGCGTAATAAACAGGCTCGCGCGGATCGCCGCCTTGCTGACCGCTGTCCTGGGGCGGCGGATTGCCGGGAATTCCCGCCGGAGCGTTGCCCGGCGCGCACGAGAACACAAACGCGGCGGTCAAGACCATCGCCGCAGCGATCATCAAGTTAATCTGCAATTTGATCTTCATCATCGAGTCTCCCTTTCATCGTACTCGAGCGGCCGGAGCCGACCGGAACAGTGAAATCATTGAATTTACGCGGATCCGCCGCCTCCGCCTCC